>JAACFL010000135.1 GCA_009937385.1 Gammaproteobacteria bacterium
ACTCCAGGATCTTGGCGACGACGCCGGCGCCGACGGTGCGGCCGCCCTCGCGAATCGCGAAGCGCAGTCCGTCTTCCATCGCAATCGGCGCAATCAGCGACACCGTCATCTTCACGTTGTCGCCAGGCATCACCATCTCGATCCCCTCGGGAAGATCGCACGCACCCGTCACGTCCGTCGTCCGGAAGTAAAACTGCGGACGGTAGCCGTTGAAGAACGGCGTGTGACGACCGCCCTCCTCCTTCGACAGCACGTAAACCTCCGCCTCGAACTTCGTGTGCGGCGTGATCGTGCCCGGCTTCGCCAGCACCTGACCACGCTGCACCTCGTCACGCTTCGTGCCGCGCAGCAGCACACCCACGTTGTCGCCCGCCTGACCCTGGTCAAGCAGCTTGCGGAACATCTCCACGCCCGTGCACGTGGTCTTCATCGTGTCCGTGATGCCGACGATCTCGATCTCCTCGCCGGTCTTGACCACGCCGCGCTCCACGCGACCCGTCACCACCGTGCCGCGACCCGAAATCGAGAACACGTCCTCGATCGGCATCAGGAACGGCTGGTCCACCGGACGATCCGGCATCGGGATGTACTCGTCCATCGCCTCGACCAGCTTGATCACCGACGGCGCACCAATGTCGCTCGCGTCACCCTCCAGCGCCTTGAGCGCCGAACCGATGATGATCGGCGTGTCGTCGCCCGGGAACTCGTAGCTCGACAGCAGGTCACGGACCTCCATCTCCACCAGCTCCAGAAGCTCCTCGTCGTCGACCATGTCCGCCTTGTTCATGTACACCACGATGTACGGAACACCCACCTGGCGTGCCAGCAGAATGTGCTCGCGCGTCTGCGGCATCGGACCGTCCGCCGCGCTCACCACCAGGATCGCACCGTCCATCTGCGCCGCACCCGTGATCATGTTCTTCACGTAGTCCGCGTGCCCCGGGCAGTCCACGTGCGCGTAGTGCCGCATCGTCGACTCGTACTCCACGTGCGCCGTCGCGATCGTGATGCCGCGCGCGCGCTCCTCCGGAGCATTGTCAATCTGGTCGAACGCCTTCACCTCGCCGCCGTGCGTCTCCGCCATCACCTTCGTGATCGCCGCCGTCAGCGTCGTCTTGCCATGGTCCACGTGACCAATCGTCCCAACGTTCACGTGCGGTTTAGTTCGCTCGAATTTTTCGAGGCCTTCTTGATGACGGCATCGGCGACGTTGGTCGGCGCCTCGGAGTACTTGGCGAATTCCATCGAATAGGTCGCACGCCCCTGGGTCGCGGAGCGCAGGTCGGTCGCGTAGCCGAACATCTCGGCCAGCGGCACCTCGGCGCGGATGATCTTGCCCGACGGCGAATCGTCCATGCCCTGGACGATGCCACGGCGCCGGTTCAGGTCGCCCATGACGTCGCCCATGTAATCCTCGGGCGTAACCACCTCGACCTTCATGACCGGCTCGAGCAGGGCCGGATTGGCCGCAAGGCAACCCGCCTTGAAGGCCATCGAGCCAGCGATCTTGAACGCCATCTCGCTCGAATCGACATCGTGGTAGGAGCCGTCGTAGAGGGTGATCTTGATGTCGACCACCGGGTAGCCGGCGAGCACGCCGTCCTGCATCTGCTCCTGGATGCCCTTGTCGACCGCCGGGATGTAGTCCTTCGGGATCACGCCACCAACGATCTTGTTCTCGAATTCGTAGCCCGTGCCCGGCTGCTGCGGCTCGAGCTTGATCCAGACGTGGCCGAACTGGCCGCGGCCGCCGGACTGGCGCACGAACTTGCCTTCCTGCTCGACCGCCTTGCGGATCGTCTCGCGGTAGGCGACCTGCGGTGCGCCGACATTGGCCTCGACGTTGAACTCGCGCTTCATGCGGTCGACGATGATCTCGAGGTGCAGTTCGCCCATGCCGGAGATGATCGTCTGGCCCGACTCCTCGTCGGTGCGCACGCGAAATGATGGATCCTCCTGCGCCAGCTTGGAGAGCGCCAGGCCCATCTTCTCCTGATCCGACTTGGTCTTCGGCTCGACGGCAACCGAGATCACCGGCTCAGGGAACTCCATGCGCTCGAGCGTGATCGGCTTGTCACGGTCGCACAGGGTGTCACCGGTGGTGACGTCCTTGAGGCCGACCGCGGCAGCGATGTCGCCGGCGCGCACTTCCTTGATCTCTTCGCGGGAGTTGGAGTGCATCTGCAGGATACGACCGATGCGCTCGCGCTTGCCCTTGACCGGGTTGAAGATCGTGTCGCCGGAATTGAGCACGCCAGAGTAGACACGGAAGAAGGTCAGCGTGCCGACGTAGGGGTCGGTCGCGATCTTGAACGCCAGTGCGGCGAACGGTGCTTCGTCGTTGGACGGCCGCTCGGCCTCCTCGTCGTTGTCGAGGATGCCGCGGATCGCCGGGACGTCGATCGGCGACGGCATGTAGTCGATGATCGCGTCGAGCATCGCCTGCACGCCCTTGTTCTTGAAGGCGCTGCCGCACAGCGCCGGTACGATCTCGTTGGCCAGGGTGCGCAGGCGCAGACCCTTGCGGATGTCATCGGCCCCGAGGTCACCCTCCTCGAGGTAGCGCTCCATCAGCTCCTCGTTGGCCTCGGCGGCGGCTTCGACCATCTGCTCACGGCACTCAGCGGCCTGGTCGGCGAGCTCGGCCGGGATCTCCCTCTCCTCGAAGGCGATGCCCATGTTGGCCTCTTCCCAGTAGATCGCCTTCATCTTGATCAGGTCGATCACGCCCTGGAAGTTCTCCTCGGCGCCGATCGGCAGCTGGATCGGCACCGGGTTGGCACCCAGGCGGTCCTTGATCTGCCCGACGACACGCAGGAAATCGGCGCCCTGGCGGTCCATCTTGTTGACGAACGCCATCCGCGGCACGCTGTACTTGTTGCCCTGGCGCCAGACCGTTTCCGACTGCGGCTCGACGCCACCCACGGCGCAAAACACGGCACAGGCACCGTCGAGCACGCGCAGCGAACGCTCGACCTCGATGGTGAAGTCGACGTGTCCGGGGGTGTCGATGATGTTGACGCGGTGCTCGGGAAACTGCTGCTCCATCCCCTTCCAGTAGGTGGTGGTCGCAGCGGAGGTGATCGTGATCCCGCGCTCCTGCTCCTGCTCCATCCAGTCCATGACCGCCGCGCCGTCGTGCACCTCGCCAATCTTGTGCGACACGCCGGTGTAGAACAGGACGCGCTCGGTCGTCGTCGTCTTACCGGCGTCGATGTGCGCCATGATGCCGATATTGCGGTAGCGCTCGATCGGGGTCTTGCGTGGCACGGCTGCTGATCCTCAGGATGTCAAAGAGCGCGCTGGGCTTACCAGCGGTAGTGAGCGAAAGCCTTGTTGGCTTCGGCCATGCGGTGGGTGTCCTCGCGCTTCTTCACCGCGCTGCCGCGGTTCTCGGCCGCGTCGAGGATCTCCCCGGCGAGGCGCTGCGCCATGCTCTTCTCGCTGCGCTTGCGCGCGGCGTCGATCAACCAGCGCATGGCCAGGGTGTCACGCCGCTTCGGCCGCACCTCAACCGGCACCTGGTAGGTCGCGCCGCCGACGCGTCGAGACTTGACCTCCACCAGAGGACTGACATTCTCGAGCGCATTGTCGAGCAACTCGAGCGACTCGGCCGCCTTGTTGCGCTGGCCGACGTGATCGAGAGCGCCGTAGACGATGCGCTCGGCAACCGACTTCTTGCCGCTCTCCATGATCATGTTGATGAACTTGGCCAGCATCTCGCTGCCGTACTTGGGATCCGGCAGACTCTCGCGCTTGGTGGCAGTGCTTCTTCTGGACATGAGCTGATCAACCCTTCGGGCGCTTGGCGCCGTACTTCGAACGGCCCTGGCGACGCTTCTCGACGCCGGAAGTATCGAGACTGCCGCGCACGATGTGGTAGCGCACACCCGGCAGGTCCTTGACGCGGCCTCCGCGGATCAGCGCGACCGAGTGCTCCTGCAGGTTGTGCCCCTCGCCACCGATGTAGCTGGAGACCTCGTAACCGTTGGTCAGGCGCACGCGTGCGACCTTGCGCAGAGCCGAGTTCGGCTTCTTCGGCGTCGTGGTGTAGACGCGCGTGCAGACGCCGCGCTTCTGCGGGCACGCCTCGAGCGCGGGCACGTTGCTCTTCTCGATCTTGCGCTTGCGCGGCTTGCGCACCAGCTGATTGATCGTGGCCATGAATCGACTGCTCCTAAACCCTATAAAACAAACGACAGGTCGCTGCGCGGCGACCTGCCGAGTGAGACGCGGAATTGTAGGTTGAGCCCGGAGAAGTGTCAACCTGATTTCGGGCTGGAATACCCCCCGGCCGCAGCCTGCGGCCGGGGGGTCACTGACATCAGGTCTCGGAGGCGTTGAGCTCGCGCTTGAGCGCCTCCTCGAGGCCCTCGGTCGACGCGCCCTCGGGCGCCGTCTCGATGTCGGCGAAGGTCTCCGGGTGGCGCTGACGACGACGGGTCTCGTGGTAGGCGAGACCGCTGCCGGCCGGGATCAGGCGCCCGACGATGACGTTCTCCTTGAGTCCGCGCAGGTCGTCCTTGATACCGCGCACCGAGGCCTCGGTGAGGACGCGCGTGGTCTCCTGGAACGAGGCTGCCGAGATGAACGACTCGGTGGCCAGCGACGCCTTGGTGATGCCGAGCAGCAGGGGCAGGTACTTGGCCGGGTCCTTGTCCTGCTCTCGCAGCTTGTCGTTCTCGGCCAGCAACCGCGCACGCTCGACCTGCTCGCCCTTGATGTACTTGCTGTCGGCGGGATCGGTCACCTCGACCTTGCGCAGCATCTGGCGAATGATCACCTCGATGTGCTTGTCGTTGATGCGCACGCCCTGCAGGCGGTAGACGTCCTGGATCTCCTTGACCAGGTAGTCGGCCAGCGCCTCGATGCCGAGCAGGCGCAGGATGTCGTGCGCTGCCGGTTCGCCGTCGGCGATGGTCTCGCCACGCTCGACGTGTTCGCCGTCGAACACGTTGACGTTGCGCCACTTCGGGATCAGCTCCTCGTGTTGCTCACCATCCGCCTCGGTGATGACCAGGCGCTGCTTGCCCTTGGTGTCCTTGCCGAAGCTGATGGTGCCGGTCCGATCGGCGAGGATCGCCGGCTCCTTCGGCTTGCGCGCCTCGAACAGGTCGGCGACACGCGGCAGACCGCCGGTGATGTCACGGGTCTTCGAGGACTCCTGCGGAATACGCGCGAGCACGTCGCCGATCCCGATCTCGGCCCCGTCCTGCATGGTGACGATGGCGCCCGCCGGCAGGTAGTAGTGGGCCGGGATCTGGGTGCCGGCGATGTTGAGATCCTCGCCCTTGGCGTCGACCAGCTTGACCATCGGCCGCAGGTCCTTGCCCGCGGTGCCGCGCTGCTTGGGCTCGGTCACCACCAGCGAGCTGAGGCCGGTGATCTCATCGGTGGTCTGCTCGACCGTCACCCCGTCGACGAAGTCGTGGTAGGTCAGGCGACCCTCCACCTCGGTCACGACCGGGTGGGTGTGCGGATCCCAGGTGGCGACGATGGCACCAGGATCGACCGCGGCCTCGTCGGTGATGTTGAGCAACGCGCCATAGGGCAGCTTGTAGCGCTCGCGCTCGCGGCCCTGCTCGTCGACCACGCTCAGCTCGCCGGAACGCGACACCGCGACCAGCTTGCCGGTCGCGGTCTGGGTCACGGTCTTGAGGTTGTGCAGGCGCACGTGGCCCTTCGACTTGACCTGGACGTTGTTCGCCGCCGCAGCACGCGACGCCGCGCCACCGATGTGGAACGTGCGCATGGTGAGCTGGGTGCCAGGCTCACCGATCGACTGTGCGGCGATGACGCCGACCGCCTCGCCGAGGTTGACCTTCACACCGCGTGCCAGGTCGCGACCGTAGCAGGTCGAGCAGACGCCAAAGCGGCTCTCGCAGGTCAGCGGCGAGCGCACCTTGATGTAGTCGACGCCGAGCGCCTCGATCTCGGCGACCAGGGCCTCGTCGAGCAGGGTGCCGGTCTCGACCAGCATCTCGTTGGTGCCCGGCTTCAGCACGTCCTCGACCAGCACGCGGCCGAGTACGCGCTCACCGAGCGCCTCGACGACCTCGCCGCCCTCGACGATCGGCACCATCGACAGGCCATGACGGGTGCCGCAATCGTCCTCGAGCACGACCATGTCCTGGGCGACATCGACCAGGCGCCGGGTCAGGTAACCCGAGTTCGCGGTCTTGAGCGCGGTATCGGCGAGACCCTTGCGTGCGCCGTGCGTGGAGATGAAGTACTGCAGGACGTCGAGACCCTCGCGGAAGTTCGCGGTGATCGGCGTCTCGATGATCGAACCGTCCGGCTTGGCCATCAGGCCACGCATGCCGGCCAGCTGGCGGATCTGCGCGGCGGAACCACGCGCGCCCGAGTCGGCCATCATGAAGATCGAGTTGAAGGACTTCTGCTTGACCGTCTCGCCATCGGCGTCGGTGACCTCGTCGGTACCGAGCTTGTCCATCATCGCCTTGGCCACGCTGTCGTTGGTGCGCGACCAGATGTCGACCACCTTGTTGTAGCGCTCGCCGTTGGTGACCAGGCCCGAGGCGTACTGATCCTCGATCTCCTTCACCTCGTGCTCGGCCTTGGACAGGATCCCACCCTTCTCCTGCGGCACCACCATGTCATCGATGCCAATCGAGATGCCGGCCTGCGTCGCACGCTGGAAGCCGGTGTACATCAGCTGGTCGGCGAAGATGACCGTGGCCTTGAGGCCGAGGCGGCGGTAGCAGAGGTTGACCAGTGCCGAGATCGCTTTCTTGTTGAGGTCGCGGTTGACCACGTCGAACTCGAGACCGTCGGGCAGGATCTCACCCAGCAGTGCGCGACCGGTGGTGGTCTCGACCACCGAGGTGCGCGGCTCGATCTCGCCGGCCTCGTTGAACACCCGCTCGGTGATGCGCACCTTGATGCGCGCCTGCAGGTGGACGTGACCGCCCTGGAACGCGCGGTGCACCTCGTGCAGGTCGCTGAACACCATGCCCTCGCCGACGGCGTTCACCTGCTCGCGGGTCATGTAGTAGAGCCCGAGCACCACGTCCTGGGTCGGCACGATGATCGGCTCGCCGTTGGCCGGCGACAGGATGTTGTTCGAGGAGAGCATCAGCGTGCGCGCCTCGAGCTGCGCTTCGAGCGACAGCGGCACATGCACCGCCATCTGGTCGCCGTCGAAGTCGGCGTTGAACGCGGTGCAGACCAGCGGGTGGAGCTGGATCGCCTTGCCCTCGATCAGCACCGGCTCGAAGGCCTGGATGCCGAGGCGGTGCAGGGTCGGCGCACGGTTGAGCATGATCGGGTGCTCGCGGATCACCTCCTCGAGGATGTCCCAAACCTCCGGGCCCTCGCGCTCGACCATTTTCTTGGCCGCCTTGATGGTGGTGGCCAGCGCGCGCAGCTGCAGCTTGCTGAAGATGAACGGCTTGAACAGCTCCAGCGCCATGCGCTTGGGCAGGCCGCACTGGTGCAGCTTGAGGGTCGGACCGACCACGATGACCGAGCGGCCGGAGTAGTCGACACGCTTGCCGAGCAGGTTCTGGCGGAAGCGGCCCTGCTTGCCCTTGATCATGTCGGCGAGCGACTTCAGCGGGCGCTTGTTGGTGCC
>JAACFL010000136.1 GCA_009937385.1 Gammaproteobacteria bacterium
TGGCTTCAGGACACGCCGACCGCTCAGGGTGTCTATCCGACGAGAGGGCATGCCTAAGCCCTTTTGTTTAGATTACGCTTAGATTATGGCATGGATAGTGGCGGTCATCAATGGACATACAAAGAATAATAATCAATATAAACAGTTATATAGTATGTTACTGATCAAGGTCTTGAGACGTTGATTACGCACTCTCACGCCGGCAACAGGGGTTCGAATCCCCTTGGGGACGCCAAGTAAATCAGGCAGTTAGGAGAAATCCTAACTGCCTTTTTTATGCCCTACGTATTTTTCTGTTTGAAGTTGCCGGTGTGCAGGTTGGAAAAGTGCCGTCAAGCGGCTCGCAGATGGTCAATATCCAGCGTCTGGAGCCACACAGCGCCTCACCATGCTGTTGACGCGTTACGACAGACACTTCCTTTAAAGGCGCGGTTAGCCTCTGAGCAGTACATCAACCTCTGAGCAGGAGGTCCATGCTCAGGGTGATCTGCTGGTCGTGACGCCGCCGGTGACTTGCGGCTCAGATGGCTGAAGGCGTTCTGACCCCCACCGCCTCAACGCTCCTGGCACTCCATCCCACACCCTGATTTGCCCGACCCACAGGTCTGTCTGAGGCTGCCTCTGTACTAAGGTGTCAGCTGCGACTGGTCGCTGAGACGAGCACGCCGTCGAGACGTGCACGTAGCGCTTGAGGATCGACGGGCACGACGCCTGAGGAATGCACCTTGCCGTCAGCGGTAAGGATCACGGCGAGACCGTCGTGGAGCGCATACCGGTTGGCGAATGCCCGCCCTTGGGGTGTGCCGAGGTCGGCGAGCGCGAACACCATCCGCCCCTCGTACTCACCGCGAAGGTTATTCAGCCTAGCAAGTGCCTCGCCACCGGTGGGTGAAAAATTCTCGTAGGCAAGCACGACGGCTGGCCTGCCTTGGCCAACCTGTGACAGATCGGTGCTGATCGGTTTGGGCATGAGCAACCAGCCTCCCAGCATTAACAGGGCCAAGATGGACAATGCGAACAGGATTCGACGACCCGCCACGTTCATATGCTTCCCTATGTCATGCTTTGGTTGTGACACATGGACCGGAGTTACGAGCAAAGATTCCCTTAGCCAAAACCGGCTGGTGATTGGCCGATCCGAACCGACAAATTTAGTAGTTCATTGCTAGCCATCCCAGACGTTGATCTGCCCGATCCTCAACTCCGAGTAGGTGAGCGCCTGGGTGAAGGCGTGGAGCGCTTCAGGTTCGCCATAGGCCACGATCCGGTGTGGGATATAGCCTAAAGCATCTCCCGCGGCAGTACCTCATGCAGCGTCACACCGCAGTCGGAGGCCATCTCGGTCACGCGGCTCTCGGGGATGGCTTCAGAGCGCAATAAAGATCATATGTTTTGAGGAAATGGCATGTCATCGAATGCGGATGATCCAAAGGCAGATCAAACAGCATCCCATCGCCTATGGTTCAGATTGGTTGTGGTGTATCTCATGATCCCACTGATTTTATTCGTTTGCGGTGGTGACCTCGGCTGGTGGCAGGCCTGGCTCTATTCCATGCTTTTCCTGGCCGCAGGTATCGGTGGGCGCATGTGGGCGGAACGACGGCATCCCGGATTGACCGCCGAAAGACAGGACATGGAGAAGGCGCAAAGTGCGAAAGCCTGGGACAAAGTGCTTGCTCCACTGATGGCGTTGAGTGTGAGTTTTCCTCTGGTCATTGTGGCCGGGCTTGACCATCGATTTGGCTGGTCACCCATTTTTCCATGGTGGCTCATCGTAATCGGCTTTCTCTTTATATCGCTCGGATACGTGTTCGCTGCCTGGGCATTGATAGAGAATCGCTTTTTCTCCAGCTTGGTGCGTATTCAGGTGGATCGAGGGCATGCGGTGTGTGTCAGAGGACCCTATAGGCTTGTGCGACACCCAGGCTACGCTGGAACCATGTTGGCGCTCCCGGGCATGGTGCTCGCCTTAAGCACGACGTGGACACTTATTCCGGTGGCGGTTGCGTTGGTCATTACGGTGATCAGAACGGCGCTGGAAGACCGGACCCTGCAGGACGAGTTGCCGGGCTATCGCGACTATGCACGACGTGTCCGCTATCGATTGATTCCGGGGGTTTACTGAAGAGGAGGGGTTGGCCCTGTTTCCCTGGACACCCTGGAATAGCCTGATCGTGGCCTAGAGGACGGTGTTGTGGGCTTTGGCGTTGATCTCACGGCGCATGGGAGAGCCTGGGTGGGGTAGGAGACGCATCCTCGTGACCGCTGGGCTTATGGGGCGAGCCTGATGGATTCTTGCGTCTGATGTACCCTAGTCCATCGCATATCAAGCGGGTGCACCAGATGAGCGAGGAGATCGATCTCATTGCCGAATTCGAGCAAGAACTTACCGACGAGGGCAGGGCGGGTTATCTCAAGGCAATAGGTGGCTACAGCGACGCTTGGCAGAGTGGTGACTTCGAGAAGGCGGTGGTTTGTGCGACCGAGATGCTGAACATCAGCACCAGTGATCCGGCGCTTAAAGAATTCCGTAAGCAGGCCAGCGATTACCTTGAAGCGGCCAAGGATGCCAGAGATAAAACACTGGGCTGATTGAGTAGCCCTTCACCTAGCCGCTTCCTTACGCCCCTCTCCCGTCGCCAGGAAATCCTTATTCATCGCCACTATATCCAGTTACACGACCACCGCGTGGCAGGGATGGCCTACCGGGGGTGACATGAATCGCTGGGCGAAGCCGCTCTCCAGAATCCTCCGTTGGGCCCCGACTACGAGATCGACGTCTACGCGGCTCTGGCCCCGGCTCGTGATGGGTGCGCTGATGCCTACAGGGTGAATACCTGTGGCGTCGTCACGGCGGTCTTCGGCCGTTGGGGCGGCCTCCCGATCCGTATCCCAGGCCACCGCGTGTCGCTCCATCTGACCTGGGTCAAACACGTGATCTCCAACATTTGACCCGGGTCATTTGGGCTAACCTACACTGGTATGCATATCTGCTGGCGAGGTCCGCCTGTGCATGCCTGCCGACGGCTAACGTGCAGATCAGCGGGTCAAGGGAGACCGATCGATGAAAATGCGCGAATACCTCAAACTCCTGGCCTCCAACGACGGCTCGGATCTCTACCTCACCACCGGAGCGCCCCCCGCGGCGAAGTTCCACGGCACCCTCAAGCCGATCCAGAAGGAGCGCCTGCAGCCGGGCGAGGTCAAGGAGCTCGCCTACGGCATGATGGACGAGGGGCAGCAGCGGGAGTTCGAGGGTGAGCTCGAGCTCAACCTCGCCATCTCAGAGCCCGGGATCGGCCGGTTCCGCGTCAACGTCTTCAAGCAGCGCAACCAGGTCTCGATGGTGATCCGCAACATCAAGACCGACCTGCCACACTTCGCTGATCTCGGCCTGCCGCATGTCCTGACCGAGGTGATCATGGCCAAGCGCGGCCTGATCCTGTTCGTCGGCGGCACCGGCTCGGGCAAGTCGACCTCACTCGCGGCGTTGATCGATTACCGCAATTCCAACAGCAGCGGTCACATCATCACCATCGAGGACCCGATCGAGTTCGTGCACCAGCACAAGAAGTCGATCGTCAACCAGCGCGAGGTCGGCATGGACACGCGCAGCTTCGCCAAGGCGCTGAAGAACACCCTGCGCCAGGCGCCCGACGTGATCCTGATCGGCGAGATCCGCGACCAGGAGACGATGGAGCATGCCCTCGCGTTCGCCGAGACCGGCCACCTCGCGATCTCGACGCTGCATGCCAACAACGCCAACCAGGCGCTCGACCGCATCGTCAACTTCTTCCCCGAGGAGCGTCGGCCCCAGCTGCTCCAGGACCTGTCGCTGAACCTGCGTGCGTTCGTCTCCCAGCGCCTGGTCAAGACCGTGGACGGCAAGCGTGCCGCGGCGATCGAGATCCTGATCGGCACCTCGACGGTGCAGGAGCTGATCAAGCGCGGTGAGGTCGAGAAACTCAAGGAGGTGATGCAGAAGTCGGGCAACGCCGGCATGCAGGACTTCGACACCGCACTGCTGAACCTCTGGAAGGACGGCAAGATCGACATCGACGAAGCGCTGAAGAACGCCGATTCACCAAACAACCTCAAGCTCAAGGTCAAGCTCTCGGGCGAGGAGGGCACGGGCCCCGCCGAGAAGCCCGGCGGTGGCATGAACCTGAGTCTCGAGAAGACCGAGGAGGAGATCGCCGCGGAGAAGAAGGCCGCGCAGGAGGAAAAGGAACTGCAGGAGGCGATGGCGGCGATGGAGGCACAGCAGGCTGGTGCCAGCGAACAGCAGGCCGAGACCGAGACGGACAGCGGGAACCAGGGGGGCGAATCAGGTTTGAAGCTCGAGTGACCCACCTCGGCCTCTGTCCAGAGGCTTCAGCGTCGGTCGCGACCGCTTGGACCTCCTGACCCAGGGCATCACTGGGGCGTTGCTGGCCCATGCCGCAGCGCGCCCTGCCGAGAGCCGTCTCGCGGCCGCGGTCGGGTTCGGGGCCGGTCTGCTGGCCGACGCCGACGCGCTGATCCGCTCCGACAGCGATCCGCTGCTCTACCTCGAGTACCACCGCCACTTTACCCATGCGCTGCTGTTCGTCCCCGTCGGAGCGCTGCTAGCCGCACTTCTGCTCTGGCCGATACTGCGCAGACGCATCAGCTTCATGCGTCTCTACCTCTTCACGCTGCTGGGTTACAGCCTCAGCGGGGTGCTCGACGCATGCACCAGCTACGGTACACACCTGTTCTGGCCCTTCTCCGACACGCGGGTCGCATGGAGCGTGATCTCGATCGTCGACCCGCTGTTCACGCTCGGGCTGCTTCTGGCGCTGGTGGTGGCCCTGCGCAAGCGCTCGTTTCGTGCGGCCCGGCTCGGGTTGCTGTTCGGCTGCGCGTACCTTGTGCTTGGCCTGGTGCAGCACCAGCGCGCGGCGGAGGTTGCGGCCGAACTGGCCGCGTCGCGTGGCCACGCCGTTGAGCGGGGGTTGGTCAAGCCTACGTTGGGCAACCTGCTGCTGTGGCGGTCGGTTTACGAGTCAGGGGGGCGGTTTCACGTCGACGCGGTACGCGTCGGCTGGTTCTCGGAGGGGCGTGTCTTCGAGGGCACATCCGTGGAGCGCTTCGCGCCTGGGGATGTGCTGGTCGAGGCAGTGCCGGGTACGCGCCTGCGAAGCGACCTGCGGCGGTTCGATCTCTTTTCTGACGGTTACGTCGCACGCGCGCCCGGACGGCCAGGAACGCTGGGCGACATCCGCTACGCCAGCCTGCCGAACGGAGTGCAGCCGATCTGGGGTATCGAGATCCCCGACACGGCCGATGAACCGGTGCGATTCCGCTTGTTCCGCGATATGTCGACGGAGACCCGTCAACAGTTCATGGCCATGCTGTTCCCTGACTGAAGCGCTCGACGATTCAATTGCGCAAGCTCAGGTTCGAATCCGTCCTGGTCGCCGATAATCGAGTGCCATGTCATCTGCATCGCACCCGCTCGATCGGGTCGCACCAACGGAGAGGGTCGTGGCGCCTGTCGATTCCCCATGCATCAAGGTCTGCGTGCTGGACGATCAGCAGGTCTGTATCGGCTGCAAGCGCACGCTCGATGAGATCGTGGCGTGGGGATCGCTGAGCGACGACGCCCGCATGAACGTGCTGGAACGACTCAAACGCACTGGGGCCGAGCGCTCGGCCGATTGAGTCGGCGAGGAGCTATCGCAGGACCTCCCGTTCGCGTCAATCCCGATCGCCTGGCCTTGATACCACGCGGGTCTGGGCGAACTGCCGGTGCCCAGCCGACGAGCCGTGAAAGCCGTAGCCGCTCTGCTTGGCCCCGACCCACGGCGCATCGCCGCTCGCGAAACAGCTCTTGTTGACCCCGACCATGCCGGCGTCGAGACGCCGGGCCACCGCGTAGGCACGTCCCTCGTCGGCCCCGAACACAGCGGCGCCGAGTCCATAGACCCCGCGATTGGCGTGCTCGACGGCCTCGTCGAGATCGTGGAAGCGACTGATGCAGGCGACCGGACCGAAGGTCTCCTCCTGCATGATCGACATCTCCTCGGTGACGTCTGCGAGGACCGTGGGCACGACGAATCCGGGCGGGTGACCCGAACCGCCGGCGAGCACCCTGGCACCACGTGTCACCGCGTCGTCGATCTGCGAGATGACGTGGTCACGCTGACGGGCGTTGATCATCGGCCCGAGTTCCGCTTCATCGTCGTCCCAGCTGCCGATGGTGATCTCCGACGCGAGCTCGCCAACCCGTTTCTCGAAGGCCTCGGCGATCGCGTCGGCGACGTAGATGCGCTCGATGGAGACGCACATCTGGCCCGAGTTCTCGAAGCTGTTCTCGACCGCCATCGCCGCGGCCTGTTCGATGTCGGCGTCGTCGAGGACCAGCAACGGATCCTTGCCACCGAGTTCCAGCACCAGCCGTTTGAGGCCCCCGGCCGCGGCCCCCATGATGCTGATGCCCGCCTGGCGTGACCCGGTGAAGGCGACCATCTGCACGTCGGACTGGACCAGCGCCTTGCCCTGTGC
>JAACFL010000008.1 GCA_009937385.1 Gammaproteobacteria bacterium
TCGGGGCTGACCAGGCTGATCGCGCGGCGCACCGAGCCCATGTTGCACTCGCCCAGCTCCTGGCCGTCGATCAGGACCCGGCCGGCATCGGGATCGACCAGGCGTGCGATCACGTAGAGCAGCGTCGACTTGCCCGAACCGTTCGCGCCGAGCAGCGCCACGCGCTCGCCTCCGGCGACGGTAGCGCTGACACCATGCAGAGCCCCGGAGACAGTTACCGTATCGAGCTCGATGCGACCCGCCGCGGGTTCCAGTGCCGGACGCCGTGGGGAGCGTCCGCGCATGCGTCGTGTCTGCAGGAAGTCGTCGACCTTCTCGTGCGACACGCGCGCCGCCTGGTAGTACTCGTGCACCCGGCCAAGGCCGCGTAACGGGCCGACCAGGAATCCGACCACGGCCAGGGCTGCGACCACGTTGCCGGACGTGGTCATGCCCCAGAACACCTCCAGCGCACCCTGCGAGAGCACCAGCGCCATGGAAACCGCGGTGGCGCCCTCGGTGATGACGCGCATCTGTCCAGAACTGTGCGCGCGATCGACCATGGAGTCGCGCAGGCGCCGGCTGTGGCGGCTGAAGCGGCTGCGCTCGTTGTGCACCTGGTCGAATGCCTGGAGAACGACGAACGCGCCGATCTTCTCGGTGATGTTGGCCGCGAGGTGGCCACGACGACGGCGCGCCTCGGCGACCGCACGGTGCATGCGTGGCCCGAGCAGCAGGTTGCCGAGCAGCCCGACACCGAGGACCAGCGTGCAGCCGAGCGCGAGCCAGGGGTCGAGCCAGGCCATGAACCCGAGCGTGGACGGCACGACGATGGCCGCGACGACGATGCGCGCGAGGCCGAGGCTGACCCAGCGACGCAGCGCGTTGAGGTCGCCGACGAAACGCAGCACCACCGCACCGGTCGAGTGTGAAGCCAGGGCGCGAGGAGCGAACTTGGCCATGCTGTCGTAGAGCATCAGGCGGATGCGGTGAACGTAACCCTGCCCGAGGCGCTCGGCGTCGACCCGCTCGACCATGCGCAGCAGCGCCGCCACCCCGGTGCAGGCCAGCAGGCCGAGCGCGAACAGCGCCACCTGCCAGACCTCGCGCATGTCGAACAGGTGCACTTCAGGATCGTCGAACGCGGGATTGAGCATGACGTCGAAGGCGTGTCGCACCAGGATCATCGCGCCGATGATGGCCCCCGCCTGGAACAGGCCATTGACCACGAGGCGCGCGAACGCCGGGCGCCGACGTCGGTCGAGTACCGGCGGCAGCGCACTCATGCCCGTTTCCTGCGCCGACGCCGGGCGCGCAGGCAATTGTGAACCAGCGCGGCGACGTTGCTGCGCCGCAGGGCCTCGGTGCCGAACACCGGCAGTCCGGTCGCCGCACGCGCCTCGCGCACCATCAACGGGGAACCGGTGAGCACCCCGGTGACACCCACCACCGGTATTCCACGCTCCTCCAGCCAGCGCGTTCCGGCCAGTGCGCCGAGCGCGTCATAGGACGCGAACAGTGCACCATCGAGGCGTTTTGCGAACGACTTGCGCGACAGCAGAGCCGCGGTCTCGGCCTGCAGCACGCCGTCGGCGATCTCCAGCACGACCACGTCGGGCCGTGCCGCGGCGAGGTGCGCGCAGAGCGTGCGCGCGATCTTCCAGACCTGGCCAGGATCGACGCGATAGGTCGAGGCATAACCGGCATCGACGAAGTCGAAGGCGGGCTCGGCCCCGGCATCGACCAGTGCACGGTAGTCGGCACCGGCCCCGGTACCGGTCAGCTTCGCGGCGGCCACGTGCAGGCCATGGCGCACCAGCCCCTTGACCAGGTTGGCGCAGACGGTGGTCTTGCCCGAGTTCATCGCCGTGCCGGCGACGACCAGGAACAGCGGCTCCGGGTCGATCTCCCTGCGTGATTCGAGCTGGAAACGACGGAGGTTCAGCCGCTCGCCATCGGCATCGGCAACCAGGCCGAGCGGCGTGATGCGTGTCGCGCTGCGCACGCGCTGGTGGGCATGCAGCAGGCGCGCGGCGATGCCGCCGGCCGCGACCAGCCGACAGCGGCCGAGATGCTCCGGGACCATGCCCTCGAACTGGTCCGGAGCGTAACGGTCGGCATAGGCGACGACCACCTCGTCTCCCTCGAACAGCTCGGCACGACGGCTGGTGACCAGTTCGAGCCGGCGATGCTGGCCGCGCTGGTCGATGCGTGCGAGCACCAGGTCGCCCGCACACGGCACCTGCTTGCCGGTCTGCAAGCGCACGGCGAGCGCGGGATCGATGTTGCGCGTGACGTAGGCCCACTTGGCGCGGGCGAGTCGGCGTGCGCTATCGCTGGGGTCGGTCATGGATTTCATCCCGCGCAGGTTCGCACGGCTGCCCCTGGCATTTTTGTGGATTCTGCCACACTTCGCGAAGTGCCCCACGGCGGTCTCAGCCGCTGCCGATGCGCTCCAGTTCTTCGCCAACCTCGAACCACATCTTCTCCGTGTAGGCGAGCTCGGTCTGCAGCTCGCCACGTCGCTGCAGTTCGGCGGTCAGGTCCGCCTTCATGTCCGGCGTATAGATCGCTGGATCTGCGAGACGTGTCTCGCTGTCGTCGAGGGCCTGTTGCAACGCCTCGAGACGCGTTTCGAGTTTCTTGAGACTGCGCTCGAGCGGACGGCGCTCCCTGGAGCGCGCCTGCCGGCGTTCTGCTTCGGCACGTTTGCGCGCCCTGCCCTCGGTGGTCCTGGCCTCCTTCGTCCCGGGCCTGGTCGACGTGTCGTCATCAGCCTCCGGCGGGTCACCACGCATCAGCCAGTCACGGTAATCGTCGAGGTCGCCGGCGAACGGCGCGACGGACCCGTCGGCGACCAGCAACAGCTCGTCGGTGGCCGCGCGCAGCAGGTAGCGATCGTGGGAGACCACGACCAGCGCACCGGGGAAATCCTGCAATGCCTCGACCAGGGCGTCGCGCATCAGCATGTCGAGGTGGTTGGTCGGCTCGTCGAGCAGCAGCAGGTTGGGCTTGCGCTGCACCAGCAACGCCAGGGCCAGGCGCGTTCGTTCACCACCGGAGAAGGTCGCGACCCGGCGCAGCGCGTCGTCGCCCCGGAAACCGAAGCCGCCGATGAAGTCGCGCAGCTCCTGTTCGCGGCTGCGGGGGTCCAGGCGCTGCAGGTGCTGCAACGGGCTCTCGTCGGACCGCAGCGCCTCGAGCTGGTGCTGGGCGAAGTAGCCGATCTCCAGGTGGCGCGCCGCGGTGCGCGTGCCGGCGCGCGGCGCCAGCGCTCCTGCCAGCAGCTTGACCAGCGTCGACTTGCCCGCACCGTTGCGCCCGAGCAGGCCGAGTCGCGTGCCGGGTGCGAGGGTCACGTCGACGTCTTCGAACACCGACTGCTCGGCGTACCCTGCTGCGACCTCCTCCAGTCGCAGCAGCGGTGACGGGCAGCGCTCGGGCTCGCGGAACGTGAAGCGGATCGGCGAGTCGATCTCGGCCGCGGCGACCAGTTCCATACGTGCCAGAGTCCTGAGTCGACTCTGCGCCTGGCGCGCCTTGGTCGCCTTGGCGCGGAAGCGTTCGACGAATGAGCGTATGTGTGCGATTTCGCGCTGCTGACGATCCGCGAGGGCCTGCTGCTGGGCCAGCCGCTCGGCGCGCTGACGTTCGAACTGGGCATAGTTTCCGGAGTAGAGCGTCAGCTGCCGATTTTCGATGTGAGCGATCGCGCCGGTCACATTGTCGAGAAAGTCGCGGTCGTGGGAGATCAGTAGAAGCGTGCCCGGGTAGCGCTGCAACCAGCCCTCGAGCCAGATCACCGCGTCGAGGTCGAGGTGGTTGGTCGGCTCGTCGAGCAGCAGCAGGTCGGACGGGCACATCAGTGCACGCGCCAGGTTCAGCCGCGCACGCCAGCCACCGGAGAATTCCTCGACGCATCGCGCGTGGTCGGCAGACACGAAGCCGAGCCCGTGAAGGATGGTCGCGGCGCGCGACCGGGCGCGGTAGCCATCGTGCGCCTCGTAGTCGGCATAGAGATGCGCGAGGCGCGTGCCATCGCCCTCCTGTTCCGCGGCACGCAGCTCGCTCTCGAGCCGCGCAACCGCGGCGTCGCCGGCGAGCACGAAATCGAGCGCGGTCTGCGTCCCGGCCGGAACCTCCTGGGCGACGTGCGCGATCAGCACGCCCCCAGGCAGCTCGGCTTCGCCCGTCTCGGCGTGCAACTCGCCGAGCAGCAGCGCGAACAGGCTCGACTTGCCACAGCCGTTGACCCCGGTGATGCCGGCCTTCTGCCCGGCATGCAGCACCAGGTCGACCTTCTCGAGCAGCGTGCGGCCGCCCCGCTGGATGGCGATGTTGCGCAAAGCGAGCATCGGCGGAGTTTACCCGTGCGGGCGGGATGCCCGAAGCGTCCGGGCTTTGCTACATTCAGAGCTGAATAGAAGAAGATTGGGGAGGGGAGAGATATGGCCGAGCAACTGTTCCGTAAGCTGAACACACAGCCACTCGCCGATTCGCTGGCGTTGCTACCCTATCACCGTCGTCGTGACCGCTCCGTCGACACCGACAGCCCGGCGGTCACGGTCATGACCGACCTGTCGATGAGCCGCCTGGTCACGGTTCGGACCGATGCGGGACTGGACGAGGCACAGGAGCTGATGCGCCTGGCCGGCGTGCGCATGCTGATGGTGGTCGACGACCGGGGGCATATCGTCGGGCTGGCCACGTCGCGCGACCTGACCGGCGAGAAACCGATCCACTTTGCATCCGAGCAGCGCGTGACCCGAGACGAGATCCGCATCGCGGACATCATGACGACCAAGGGGCGCATGGAGGTGCTGCAGTTCGCGGACGTCGAGAGGGCGCGGGTCGGCGACATCGTGCAGACGCTGCGCGAGTCGTCGCGGCAGCACGCGGTCGTCGTGCAGCCCAACCCTGGGGGCGATGAGATGCTGTTGCGCGGGCTGTTCTCGATCACCCAGATCGGTCGCCAGCTTGGCATCGAGATCGAGCCAAGCGGCGCGGTGCAGAGCTTCGCCGAGCTCGAGACGGTGCTGAACCCGACGGGCCAGGCAACGGGCTGAAGAGTCGACTTCGAATTCGAGTCCCAATCGACCCGGGTGAGGTGGCAGACCGGAGGGTGATCTGCCGTATGAATGCTATTGTGCAGGTATTTTTATTTAATAAAATGAATTTTAAAGTATATTATATTCTGTCTAACGGTTTTCGCAGGCCAATTCGGTAACATATTCTCTGATCACGCGACTAACCTACTCCGCGATCGAGAGGTCCCGACACCCATGGGATTCAGGCGGAGGAAACCGGCATGCACGTAATCGTTCTGGGCAGTGGCGTCATCGGCGTCACCAGCGCCTACTACCTTGCCAACCAGGGCCACCAGGTGACGGTCCTCGACCGGCAGCCAGGACCCGCCCTCGAGACCAGCCACGCCAACGCTGGCCAGGTCTCGCCCGGTTACTCGGCCCCCTGGGCCGCGCCGGGGATCCCCCTCAAGGCACTGAAGTGGCTGTTCACGAAGCATGCGCCCCTGGTGGTACGGCCGCGGCTCGACCCGGCGATGTGGGCCTGGATGACGCAGATGCTGCGCAACTGCACCGCAACGCGTTACGCCGTCAACAAGAGCCGCATGGTGCGCCTGGCGAACTACAGCCGCGAGTGCCTTCAGGAGCTGCGCGACGAGGCCGGCATCCAGTACGACGCTCGCCAACGCGGCACGCTGCAGCTGTTCCGCAGCCAGAAGCAGCTGGCCGCGGCCCAGGGAGATATCGCGGTACTGGAGCAGTACGGGGTGCCCTATGAACTGCTCGATGCCGAGGGCTGCGTCGCCGCCGAGCCGGGCCTCGCCGAGGCCGAGCACAAGCTGGTTGGTGGGTTGCGCCTGCCGCTCGATGAAACCGGCGACTGCCACCTGTTCACGACACGCCTCGCCGAGCGCGCCACCGAGATGGGCGTCACCTTCCACTACGACACCCCGATCGAAGCGCTGGAGGGCGATTCGACCGGCATCACCGGAGTGCGCACCGCCACGGGCGTGTTCGAGGCCGACCGTTACGTCGTCGCGCTGGGCAGCTACAGCACCGCGCTGCTCAGACCGCTCGGGCTCCACCTGCCGGTCTACCCGGTCAAGGGTTACTCGATCACCGTGCCGATCACCCGTCCCGAGCGGGCCCCGGTTTCGACCATCATGGACGAGACCTACAAGGTCGCCGTCACGCGCCTCGGCGACCGCATCCGCGTCGGAGGCACCGCGGAGCTGGCGGGTTTCGATCTTGCCCTGCGTGAGTCGCGTCGCGAGGTGGCGGAGCTGGTGGTCAACGACCTGTTCCAGGGCGCGGGGAGCGTGGCCGATGCGGAGTTCTGGACCGGCTTGCGGCCGATGACCCCCGACGGAACCCCGCTGGTCGGCACGACGAAGGTCCCCAACCTGTTCCTGAACACCGGTCACGGCACACTCGGCTGGACCATGTCGTGCGGTTCGGCCCGTCTGCTCGCCGACCTGGTCAGTGAACGGACACCCGAGATCGACTCCGAGGGGCTGACGCTTGCACGCTACAGGCCGCGTCGACACACATGGGGGTTCCCGGCGCGCGCTTCTGTGCAAGCGCCGAATGCTGCATGATCAGTAAATATTCCTGAACATCATGATATTCTCGGAAATCCTACCTTCATATCAGGATTTTCGAGATAGAAGATGGCAGCAAAACGCAGCACCTCGGAAGCTCGTACGCTCGACCGCCTCGATCGCCGCATCCTCGACGTGCTTCAGCGCGACGGGCGCATCTCCTACGTCGACCTGGCCGAACGCATCGGCCTGTCGACCTCCCCATGCCTCGAGCGCGTGCGACGACTCGAGCGCGAGGGATTCATCACCGGCTACCATGCGCGCGTCGATCCGCACCGGGTCGGCGCCAAATTACTGATCTACGTCGAGATCAGTCTCAATTACGCCGCTCCCGACACCTTCGAGCAGTTCCGCAACGCCATGCGCGACTTCGCGGAGGTGCAGGAGTGCCACCTCGTCTCGGGCGATTTCGATTTCCTGCTCAAGCTGCGCGTGACCGACATGGCCGCCTATCGCGGCCTGCTCGGTCGCGTCCTCCACCATCTCCCGGGCGCGGTACGTGACTCGCGCACCCTGGTGGTGATGGAGGAAGGTGACGAGAGCCTGATGGTGCCGATCGCCGGGTGACGTCCCACGGCCTGGATTGCGTGGAGCGCCGCATCGAGTTCGACCGGAGCGTGTAGCAGCCCCGGCGTCGAGAAACCCAGGTTAGTTTGTGCTGACGGGGAGCGGAGAGGGTTGCTGCGCGCCACGCTCGAGCCAGCGCTCGAGGTCGCTCACCGGAAGCGGCTTGCAGTAATGGTAACCCTGGGCCAGGAAACAGCCATGACCGCTCAGGAACTCCTGCTGACCCGGCATCTCGACCCCCTCGGCGATGATCTCCATGCCGAGGCTGTGCCCCAGGGCGACAATGGCCCGGATGATGTCGGAATCGACGCTGTCGTTTGACTCGGGTCCGGTGATGTTCTGCAGGAAACTGCGGTCGATCTTGAGGTAGTTGGCCGGAATGCGCTTGAGGTAGCTCAGCGACGAGTAGCCGGTGCCGAAGTCGTCGATACTGATCTCGATACCGCGATCTCGGAACGCTGTGATCACGTCGATGCTGTGCTCCGGATTGAGCATCGCGGCGCTCTCGGTGATCTCGATCTCGATCCATTCACCAGCGATACCACGCTTCTCGAGCACCCGGGTGATGCGCTCGACGATGTCTGACGCCTGCAGTTCGACCACCGAGAGGTTGATCGCGATCCGCATGCTCATGCCGCTGCGACGCCATGCCGCCACTTGCGCACAGGCCTGGTCGAAGATCCAGTTGCCCAGGCGATGGATCTGCCCGCTCTCCTCGGCGACCGGGATGAAGAACACCGGCGAGACCGGGCCCATCTCCGGGTGTTCCCAGCGCACCAGCGCCTCGACGCTGTCAGACAGGCCGGTACGCATGTCGATGCGGGGCTGGAAATTGAGCGAGAACTCACCGGCTGCGAGACCCGGCTCGAGGTCGCGCTCAATGCGCACCCGCTTGCTGAGCTCGAGCTCCTGGCTGGCCTCGAAAAACGCGAACGTGCCGCGTCGTCGCTTGGCGCGATACATCGCGATGTCGGCCTGTTTCCACAGCGTGTTGAAGTCGTCGTCAGGTCCGGACAGCTCAGCGGCCCCGATGCTTGCACCGACCCGGATCAGCTTGCTATCGATTGAAAAAGGATCGTGCATCTCGCGGATCAGGCGCTGGGCGACACGTGCCGCGACCTCGTGATCGGCCCCGGGCAGCAGCACGGTGAACTCGTCACCGCCCATGCGCGCGAGGACATCCTGACCGCGCAGGCAGCGCAGCATGCGCTTAGCGGCTTCCTTGAGCAGGCGATCGCCGAACTCGTGGCCGAGTGTGTCGTTGACATTCTTGAAGCGATCGAGATCGATGTAGAGGCAGGTAAGTCGCGAGTCGCTCTTGAGCGCCTCGGCGATCAGACGGTTGGCGCGCTGCTCGATGTGGTGGCGATTGGGCAGATCGGTCAGGGCATCGTGGTTGGCAAGATGCTTGATATGTTCATGCGCTTTCTGGTTCTCGGTTATGTCGAGCAAGGTGCCCAGCACCAGGCGTTTGCCGTCAATCTCGACACCGCTGCCGAACACCTCGACGATGATCTGCTCGCCATCCTTGCGCAGTGCGCGGAACTGGTAGTTCGTCGAAGGCACCTCCCGCTCGTAGCGTTGCCGCAGGTTTTCCTTCACCTGAGGCAGATCCTCAGGATGAACCAGGTCGGCCACCGTGCAGTGGTTAATCACCTCCTCGGCCGTGTAACCGAAGATCTCGGCGAACATCGGGTTGACGTAGATGAACCGCTCACCGGAGACCATGTAGACCCCCGCGAGCGACTGTTCCACCAGCGCCCTGTACTTGGCTTCGCTGGTACGCATCGCCGCCTCGCTCTCGATCTGCTCGCTGACATCCATGACCAGCGATGCGACGCCTACGAGCTCACCGCCCGCGGTGACCAGCGGAGTATTGATCCAGTCGCACCAGATGTCGCGCCCGTCGCGCGTGACGTTGATCAGCATGTTGCGCTGACCCTCTAGACGCGGCTCGCACATGTCGCGCCAGATGGAGTCGACGTTGGACCGCTCCTCAAGCGGTAACAGATGCTTGAGGACCTGGTGACCCATAGCCTCATCGCGATGGAAGCCGAAAATCCTCTCGGCGGCCTCGTTCCAGCTGGTCACGCGCATCTCGCGATCCCACTCGATGACCGCGAGCGGTGTCCGTTCGACATGCAGTGCAAGCTTCTGGCGAGACTCGACAAGTGCTTCGTTGCGCTTCTCGAGCTGCAGGCGCAGCTCCTGGCTGGCACTCAATGCCGTGCCGATACGCTTGGCGGTAACCAGCAGCACGACGATGAACAGGGTGCCGGTGATACCCAGCGCGGTGCCCATCGCCGAACCGTCGGTCAGCTGGCGCGCGATCATCGGCAGCAGGGTCGGCAGCGTGAACAGCCAGGTCGCCGAGGCCATGGAGGCATGCACGGTCATGCCACCGGCACACAGGCCGATCATCATCAGCACCAGGAACGACTGGCGCAGCGGGTCATCGACAGGATAGAGCAGCAGTCCTGCCAGCCCCCACGCCATGCCCGATGCGAGGATGCCGCCCAGGAACCAGAGACGCCAACTCCTGAGCAGCTCCGGACTTGGGCTCACCTTGTTGAAACGCGCGATGCCGACGTAACGCACCAGCGTCAGCAGGAAGATCAGAAAGCCCCAGAGCAGCAGGTTGACATGGTCGACCACCGGCCACATCACCACGCACAGCGAAAGGGCAACGACCAGCGTAAAAACCAAAGCGACAGGCAGGTTGCGGGTCATCAGGCGGAGGTTTTCGGCCTCCACCAGTTCGCGATCGATGTGATCGAGCTCGGCGAGACCGGCCCGACCTGCATCCACGCTATGTTCTGCCCCATCCCTCATTTCGTACCCCGCAGCGTCCGCGTGTGTCCCGCGGTTGACGACATGTTAGTGGCGGTAGCGCTTAACAGGCTGTAGCAGGAATCCTACAAGCGGCTTGCGCATCGTTGGCAACACAGACCGCCCAGGAAACCTCTCCATCACTCTAAACAGGGGTATCCATGTTGTCACTCAACGCTGCAGACGAATGGCGACCCCATGCAACGGCCCGGTCGAACCGCTCCGATCGCTGACGATGACCGCGTTGGCGCCGACCGCTGCGGCGCGTTCACGCAGGTCGGCCAACGCCTCGTTACGGGTCGGGGCGGTGCTCTCTGTTCGCACTGTGCCGACGAACTCGTAGGCGCGAGGTGGTGCGACGTGGTACACCGCGACATCGGCCGGTCGCATGCCACCCGATCCCGCGCATGCGACCAGCAGAGTGAGCGAAGCAGCCACGACCAACGTTTTCGTCCTGGTCATGCTGCGCGGATGCCGCATCGGATCAGCCCTCCCAGGACGAGACGAAGTCGCCATGCGCGTGCTGCGGAAGAGGCTTGAGCTCCCCTACGATCGAGCCAAGGTAGAGGAACGCGACCACCCGCTCGCTCTCCTCGAGGCCCAGGGCCGAGTTCAGACCGGGCAGGTAGGTCACCGGACCGGTGCGCCAGATCGCCCCGAAACCGAGGGCGTGGCTTGCGATCAGCACGGCATGGGCCGCGCAACCGGCCGAAAGCATCTGTTCGATCTCGGGCACCTTCGGGCTCTCCTGCAGTCGCGCCGCGACGATCACCAGCAACGGTGCGCGCATGGGGGCATTGCGCAGCTTGACGGATTCCTGCTCGCTGATGCCTGGATTGGCCTCGGCGGCCACCGCAGCGAGGCGTTCGCCTAGCCGGCCGCGCGCCTCGCCTTCGACGATCAGGAAGCGCCATGGCCGCAGGCGGCCATGGTCTGGAGCACGCAACGCGGCGGTAAAGATCGCATCGCGCGCCTCGGGCCCGGGAGCGGGTTCGACAAGGCTGGGAGCCGAGTTACGGGTGTGCAGTGCGGTCAATGCATCCATGAGGGCTCAAAACGGAATGATCAGAACGCCAAGCATGCCGCAATCGGTGGCCAGCGACCACACCGCAATCTATAATTCATGGGTTACATGCGAATCAGACTATTGCCGTTTGTATGTTTCAGAGAGCCGGTAGACTTCTCCGGGTCGAGTCCACTGCCATGCACACGGAGCCGCGCATGCACGCCGAACAAGCCCTCGAATCCTCGATCCAAGACAACGAAGAACTCGCCAGCCAGCATCCCGGGCTTGCCCGCTTTGCGGACGAAATGCGCCGCAATCACCCGGGCATCAGCGACGCGGAGATCGCCGAACTGTTCGAAGCCTGGACCCGCTGAGCGCTGAGCCAAGCGCCCGTCCACGATTTCACGACCTTCGTGTTCTACACCCTCACTGCGTGGTCTCGCATGTCGAACTGCGCATGCCTGCCGCGGCTCGGCCTGGTTGCCTGTCTGCTGCTGACCGCCGGCTGTGGCAACGACCCCGATCTCCTCGCCTTCGGCGCTCGAGAACTCCCGGGCACTGTGGATGCCGACTACCTCACCGCACGTCCCTTCTCGGTCTCTCCGGATGCCTCGATGCTCGTGTTCGCTACGCCTCTGGTGCCGGAGCAGCACGACGGGGAAGTCCTCGAGTTCGACCGGGGCCGACTCGAGAGCTTCCGGATCCTCGACCTGGAGACAGGAAGCAAGACCGCGTTCCCCACTTTGCCACCGACCCACAGCGAGATGCTGGAACGGTACGGCCTGCTGCACGAAGCACCCTGTTGGAACGCGGATTCCCATACGCTGCTGTTTCGAACCCGCTCACGAAGCTACCTGAAGCTCGGTCCTCTGCATGCCGACCCGACCTGGTCGCTGGTCCGGGAAGCGCCGGCCGGGCTCGATCCCGAATGCGGCAAGCGCTCCGCACCGTTCATTGGCAGCCGCGCAGTCGGGCGGTTCCGCGTCGAGCGGCCTGATGGCAAGGCGTTGCGCGTGCGCCATGCCGAAAGCTCCCAGGTACTGTTCGAGGTGCGACCTGAAGGAGCCAACACCCAGGTCACGGTCAGTGACGCGAGACTCTCACCCGGAGGCGACCGGCTGGCCATCGTCTACTCGCGCGGTCTCGGATCGTTTACCGGCAAGGCCCACGCCGCAGTCGTCTCCACACGCGCGGACGACGCGCCGGCGCGGCCGCTGGGCAGCGGGGTGTTGATCGTCGACTGGCTCGATCAGCGACGCCTGGTCGGCTATGCAAGGCCCGATGGTCGCCGGGAATACGCCCTGTTCACCTGGATGCTCGACTAGGGCCGTTACCCGCCAGTGCGGTTTCCGATTACACCCCGGCAGCGCCCTGCCGAACTTCGCACCTCGAAGCCGTATACTTCACCGCATGAAGGTACTTGCTCTGATCGTGGCCCTGCTCGTGGGCGCCTGGGCCTGGCTGTTCCTGTCCAACAAGGGCGTGCTGGTGGCCAGCGAAATGGTCACCGAGGACCGGGTCGGGAAGTTCACCGAGTCACTCGGTTTCACCGGCATCAGCATGCAGGAACAACGGCTGGTCTGCACCTATTTCACCGGGATCGGCATGGTCAAGCGCAGCCACTCCCTGCTGATCGGTGAACAGACCTGCCTCAACGTGGTCGATCTGCGCGAGTAATTCCGCGGTGGCCCTCGAGACCTGGCTCATCTACCTCGTCGCGGCGATCGGCCTGTCGTTGACGCCCGGTCCGAACGGGCTGCTGTGCCTGACGCATGGCGTACGCTTCGGCCTGGCGCGCACCGTCTACACCGTGCTCGGCGGGATCCTCGGTTTCATGGGGCTGATCGCGCTCTCCATGGCCGGGATGGGCGCCCTGCTCGCCGCCTCGGAACAGGCCTTCACCGTGGCCAAGTGGCTCGGTGCGGCCTACCTGGTCTACCTGGGCATCCGAACCTGGCGAGCGCCTCCACCCCGCGTCCGACTCCCGGGCCGAACGGATGCGGATGGTGAGACCGCCGCATGGAGACTCTTCAGCCAGGGCTTCCTGGTCGCCACTTCCAATCCCAAAGCGCTGATCTTCTTCGCCGCGTTCCTCCCCCAGTTCATCGATCCCGAGGGGTCATGGTTGCTGCAGTTCGCGATCCTTGGGGGCACCTTCGGTATCGTCGAGTTCGTCTACGAACTGGTGCTCGCAGGGACCGCGCAGCGTATTGCCCCGTGGCTCGGTGCCAACGGACGCACCTTCAACCGCCTGGCCGGCGCGACTTTCGTCGGCATCGGTGGCGTGCTGACGACCGTCAGTCGAACCTAGCGTCATGACAGGCGTGGCTGGTGGAACAAAAAAAAGCCCGCCGGGGGTCGGCGGGCCAATAGAGGAGGAGGAGTTACGCTTTCAATGTAGACCCGATGTTGCAGCGCGTCTATTGCGCTGCATCAATTTCTCGTCGGATCGTCCTGCGAAGCTGTGTTTAGTTAAACATTGATATGAGATAAGCAGTTTATCTTGTTGTATTTATGAATTTAATATTTACAGATACTTACGAACTGGTCACGACTGGACTTGCCCGCCTTTGGCGAAATCCGGCCGGGTCATGTTCGCGATGAAGTGGCTCGATTCGCTGCCGCTGGGGCTGCTGATCGTCGCGGCGCTGACGCTCGGGCTGGCCCCGTTCAGCCCCGAGCCGCACCTGGTCGAGAAACTGCGCATGCTGGCGAACGGCGAGCTGACCCGCCCGATCGATCTCTTCGACCTGCTGCTGCACGGGACGCCATGGGTGCTGCTGGTCGCCAAGCTGGTGCGGCTGGCGCAGATGCGCGGGAACGATCGAGGGAACTGAGGCGCTGTAAGCCCGCGCCAGACCGGCGACGTG
Organism: Gammaproteobacteria bacterium; assembly: GCA_009937385.1. Classification (GTDB taxonomy): domain Bacteria; phylum Pseudomonadota; class Gammaproteobacteria; order QNFN01; family QNFN01; genus QNFN01. The sequence goes on from JAACFL010000008.1 coordinate 13,877, forward strand.
CTCCGATCAGCGCGCCAGTCGGGTATCGGCGGACGCCGGTAGGGCCGCGCTCTGGATGGTCCGCTCCTCGTGCAGGGCCACGGTAAATTTGCCCACGGCATGCCGGCTGACCAGGCGGAGGGGCACCCGGCGGGGTCCGCTGTCGATCCAGACATAGACCGGAGGGTGCCGCAGGCGCTCCTCGCCCTGCTCCTCGAACCCCGTGGCCGACTCACGACCGGTGTCGTACCCGGACACCTCGGCATCCTCGAAGCCGTCGATGCGGACTTTCCATGCCGGGCGTTCACCGGCGCCGGTGGATACCGTTTCGCGTGCCGCGATCCTGGCGCTGTAGCGGATGATCTCCTTGCCGTCGGTCACCGTCAGTTCGTAAACGGCCCCTTCCTGCATCGGTAGGTTGCGCACCTGCTGCAGCAGCGCGAGCCGATCGAGGGCCTGCCCGGACGCCGCGATTTGGCCAGGGTGTGGAGCGAGCTGATCACGGTAATCGGGCAGCCCCGCCCGGCTCAGGCGCGTGAGCATTTCCTCGGCCGTTGCATCTCGCGCCTGCCCGACGCTCGCGTCTTCGATCCTGAAGCGTTTGACCTTGCCCGCGCTCCAATCGGCCAGCAACAGGTCATGGCGCAGGCGCGTGGTCTGCTTGCGTCGTTCGTAGGCCAGCGTCCGTGACTGCTCGGGCTGGTGGTAGCTGGTGAACTCGTAGCGGAATGGATAGAAACCCTCGACCACCGGGTAGGCTGCCGAACTGGCGGTGAGGCGCGCGCGCATGACCGGCTCCCCATCGACCAGCGCGGCAGTCTGCACGACATCGAGCCGTGCATCACCGATTCCGACCTCCTGGAACGCGGTGAACATGCCGTCGTAGGTGACCTTGTAGTCGAAGGCTTCAGCCGCGGCGACCCGAAGTGGAGTGGCCAGTCCGAACACCAGAAACGCGACGGCCAACGGGTGCAGGGTTCGGGTCATCATGCAAACGGTCTCTTTGTAATGTGGTCGCATGGAACGGGCATATAAATAACTACGACCATTAGGGTTGAATTTGGTTCAGTGGATCGCTTCGATCATCCAGTGCAGGCAATTGAACCACCGCACCGCTGAACCCTGCCTGAATCCGTCGCTCTGACCCGAGGCCGTTCGGGTTATTCTTGTCCGCCATGTCCCATCACTGTCCAAGCAAGAGGATCGTCAGATGAGTAGCGAACCCGTCGTCGCGCAGAAGAGCCCCTATGCCGTCGAGGTCGAGGCCGGCACCACCTACTACTGGTGTGCCTGCGGGCGCAGCGCCAAGCAGCCCTTCTGCGACGGTACGCACAAGGACTGCGAGATCCGACCGGTCAAGTTCACCGCCGACAAGAGCGGCACGGTCTACCTGTGCGGATGCAAGCAGACCGGCAATGCCCCCTTCTGCGACGGGACGCACAAGAGCCTCTAGTCGGACTCAGGCCAACCGCTCGGCGAAAAACGCCAGGGTCCGCTCCCAGGCCAGTTCCGCCGCCTCGGGATCGTATTTCAGGAACGGCAGGTTCTTCTCGTCCGCGGTCTCGTTGGCGAAGGCGTGCTTGGCTTCGTAGCGGTGGAAGGCGTACTCCACCCCCGCCGCATCGAGCTTGACCTCGAGCTGGTCGACACCGTCGATCGCGAATGCTGCGTCGTCGGTTGCCCAGTGCCCCAGCAGCGGTATGCCGATCTTCGACGCGTCGACGTACTCCAGCGGGGGGTAGCCGTACCAAATCACGGCCGCGTCGGCTTCGGGCACGTTGACCGCAGAGAGCAGCGTCAGCGCGCCGCCCATGCAGAAACCGGTCACGCCGACCCGCTCGCTGCCCGTCGCCTTGAGGTACTGCACAGCACCGCGGATGTCCTGACCGGCAGCGTCGCCGAAGTCCAGATCGTTCATCAGGTGCTCGGCCTCGTTCGCCTCGAGCGCCTGCTTGCCGCGGTACAGGTCCGGGACCAGAGCCCGGTAGCCGGCGGTCGCGAAGCGTTCGGCGACGCCCATGATCTGGTCATTGAGCCCCCACCACTCCTGGATCACCACCAGGCCCGGCGCCGCACTGCCGTTGGCCGGTTCGGCAAGCCAGGCCTCGAGCTCTCCACCGTCGGGCCGCATGCAATCAACCGTCTTACCCATGGCTGCCTCCTCCAGGAACCTCTAGTCTGAAAACCTTGTATAGCAGCCTGCGATCCCGGCTGCATGAGTCAGTCGCGGTGGATTCAGGAGATGTCCATGACGAAGACGCCAATACGCCGCGTCGCTCCATCACGCACCACCGTCAGCTCGACCTGACTGCCGATACCCAGGCGCTCGAGTTCGGCGGCGAACTCGGCCACGGTGCGCACGCGCACGCCATCGACATGGGTGATCACGTCGCCCAGGCGCTGGCTGCCCGGATCGACCCCGCGCAGTCCGGCACGCGCCGCAGTGCCTTCCGGCAGGACGTCGACGATGACGATGCCGTCGACGCCAAGGCGTGCCGCTGTCTCCTCGCTCGCCACCGAGATGCCGATGCCCGGGCGCGCGGCCTTCCCTTTGGTGATCAGCTGCGGCACCACGCGATTGACGACATCGACCGGGACTGCGAAACCGATACCCGCAGACGCGCCGCTGCCGGAGATGATCGCCGTGTTGACACCGATCAGGCGTCCGGCCGAATCGAGCAAGGGGCCACCCGAATTGCCCGGATTGATCGCGGCATCGGTCTGGATCACGCCGGCCACCTCACGGCCGCTGTCGGTCGGCAGACGGCGATCGAGGGCGCTGATGATGCCGGTGGTAAGCGTACGACTGAGACCGTAGGGGTTCCCGATCGCCAGCACCGCCTGGCCAACCCTGAGGTCTCGCGACGTACCGATCGGGATCGGTTGCAGACCCGTGGTGTGCTCGCGCAGGCGCAGGACCGCCAGGTCGTAATCGGGCGCGGTGCCGACGACCGTCGCCGGAATCGCCTCTCCTGAATCGAGACGCACCGCAACGCGCGATGCGCCCTCGATGACGTGATGGTTGGTCACCACGTGACCGGCACCGTCCCAGATGAAACCGGAACCTGCCCCACCCTCCGCCCTGCCGAACAACCTTCCGCTTGGCCCCTGGACGAAGATGTAGGCGACAGAGGGCGAGATTCGCTCGAACAGCTCGATGTTCAGCGCCTCGAACTCGGCGAGTTCACCACGCGCCGTAACCGCCCTTGGGGCGTCGGCGGTCAGGAACAGGTCGCGGTAGAGCATGTGACCCAGCCAGAGGGTCACGATCACCATGGCCCAGAGGAGCATGATCCTGCCGAGGGAGTTCTGCATCGGTCTACGCGGGATTGAGATGGGCCGTCATTGTCGCGGAATCGGGATGAGCCCGGCCAGTGCCTCTAAACCCTGTGCACAGGCTCGCCGAACGCCACCTTGAGCGGCAGCCAGCATGACTGACCCCGTGTGGCTTCGCCCTGGCCCCGGGCGAATCCCGCTCAGGCCGGGTGCAGAGTCAACGGCAGTGCCCGGTCCTCTTCCGTGCCAACACCTTCAGCCGTCGGCTTGGTGACACGCTGCTCCATACGCTGCACCCGGCGTCGGGTCGCGAAGACGTCGTCGCGGAATTCGGCAAGGACCCGAGACGAGATGTCCTTGGTCAAACGCGATTGGGCACGCGGATCGGACTCTTCTGGAAGCTTGGGCAGCGGCTCACCGTCGAGCAACACGTGGCCGTAGCCGAAAACCCGGAAGCTGACGCTGTTTAGGATATCCATCAGCAGCGTGTGCAGTGGCGGCAGGTCGTCTTCGTTGTGGTGCTCCGGCACGTGGTAACGCAGGAACACGTCGATGTCACCCCACACCTGGCTGACCACCTGCTCCGGTTCGACTTTCTTCAGGGAGTGTTCCAGCAGGTTGACGAGATTGCTTGCGAGACTGCCAACTTCGCCAAGCATGGTATAGGCCGATCGAGCACGCGCGGGTTGAGACGACTCGAGTGCGGTCCGGTAGTCGGCAGTGAGCTGATCGAGGTCCTTGAAGACGTTCCTGGTGTATGTCTCGACAGCGTCGAGTACGAGCAGTCCAACCTGTTCCGGGGTGTGTGAAGGCGCTTCGCTCATGATTATCGCCCTTTTGGTTATTATGATATTTGTCAGTTATTTAAGTCACTTATGCGCATTCATGATAATGACCTTCAAAGTGAGCGTCTGTAGCAATTCACTTACAAGCCGACCTGCTCAATTCTGATGCTGGAGGCCCTTTCGGTGCCCCACTTTCTTCCCTAACATTCCCTGCCCGACTCTCGCAGACGTCGAAGGCACGATTACCACTCACCATGGCCACACGACGCGAAGTTTTCGGTGCCGGGATCACCTCGGTGCTGCCGATGCTGCCGGGCATCGCACCCTTCGGCGTAATCGCCGGACTGACCGCGATCGGCACCGGCCTGAGCACCACCCAGGCGATGGTGACGTCGGGGCTGATCTTCGCCGGCGCCTCGCAACTCGCGATGCTCCAGCTGATCGCTGACGGTGCGATCCCGGCGGTGATCCTGCTCACGGTGATGACCGTCAACCTGCGCTTCGCGATGTACAGCGCCTCGCTCGCGCCTCACTTCCAGCATCTCGGTCGCGGTTGGCGATTTCCGCTCGCTTACCTCCTGGTCGACCAGAACTACGCCACCAGCATCCAGCGCTTCCTGCACGGCGGCCCCGATGGACGCGTGCATGGCCACTGGTTCTACCTCGGTGGCGGCGTCACGCTATGGCTCACCTGGCAGACCTCGACCGCGGTGGGCGTGTTCATGGGTGCCAACGTCCCGTCCGGCCTGTCGCTCGATTTCGCGATTCCGCTGGTGTTCATGGTGCTGCTGGTACCGGCGCTGCGCGACCGGGCTCACGTCATCGCCGCCGTGACCGGCGGTCTGGTCGCGACCCTCGCCGCCGACATGCCCCTGCACCTCGGCATCGTCGCCGGGGCATTGAGCGGCATCGCCGCCGGGATGATGTCCGATCCACGGACCGACCAGGACCGCGACTCATGAGCGAGACGGCCCTGTGGCTGACCATCCTGGGCGCAGGATTCGGTACCTGGCTACTCAGGCTCTCGTTCATCGAGACCTGGCAGTGGCTGTCGGTGCCGCCGCTGCTCGACCGGGCGCTGCGCTACGTCCCGGCGGCGGTGATGGCCGCGCTCGTCGTGCCGGCACTGGTGCGTCCGGAGAGTGTCGTGGACCTGTCGCCTGACAACCTGCGCCTGCTGGCCGGCATCGTCGCCGCGCTCGTGGCCTGGCTGACGCGCAACGTGCTGCTGACCCTGGCGGTGGGCATGGGCGTGCTCTGGGCGTTGCAGGGGCTGGGTTGACGATGGGCGTGACGCACAGCCTGCGACCGCACCCCGAGCAAAATGTCGTCAGGGGCATGTTGATCATGGCCGTGGCGGTGCTGATGCTTCCGGGTCTCGACGCTTTCGCCAAGCTTGCGGCGGCCTCGGTGCCAAGCGGCCAGGTCGCCTGGTTTCGCTTCATCTTCCAGGCGCTGGTCCTGTTGCCCCTGGTGCTCTGGAAGCACCGCGGCTGGCCCCGCGTGTCACGCATCCCGGTACACGCCCTGCGCGGCACGCTGATCGCACTGGCGACGCTGCTCTTCTTCACCGCGCTGGTGCATCTGCCGATGGCCGAGGCGATTGCCATCTTCTTCGTCGAGCCGTTGATCCTGACCCTGTTCTCGACCCTGTTCCTCAGGGAATCGGTGGGTTGGCGCCGGATCGTCGCGATTCTGGTCGGCTTTGGTGGCGCGTTGCTGGTGATCCGCCCGAGTTACGCCGCGTTCGGCCCGGCGGCGCTGTTGCCACTGGGCACGGCGGTCTGCTTCGCCGGTTACCTGGCCATGAGCCGCAGCCTGGCACGCGACGGCGATGCGCTCACCATGCAGTTCACGACCGGGATCGCCGGTGGGATCGTGATGAGCGTGGCCCTGGCCATCGGCTGGGGAACCGGAATGCCCTACCTCGCGCCGGTCCTGCCTACCCAGGAGGCGCTGCTGCTGCTGATCGCGATGGGCTGCGTCGCGACCGCAGGTCACATGCTGCTTGTCCAGGCGTTCCAATACGCTCCGGCCGGCCTCCTCGCACCCTTCCAGTACCTCGAGATCGTCAGTGCGACGATCCTCGGCTACCTGGTGTTCGGTGACCTGCCCGACCTGATGACCTTCGTTGGTGTGACGATCATCGTCGCATCGGGTCTCTACGTCTTTCACCGCGAGCGGCAAATCGCGTTGCGGCCGCCGCCTGAATTACCCGCGCCCTAGACAACTCGGTTGCACCCAGAAGACGTCGCTGCGCCATCGTAATGTGTTGTTAATCAGACAGCTTCGCTCAGGTACAAATTGAGAAATGTCTATGGACCCACAATTTGATCTAGGTCAATATCCCATGACGTGCTCACAAGAAGCACGATCCGGGGGTAACCGACAATGAAAAAGAAACTTGAGACCATCAAGAACAAACCACACTTTGCTGCAACTTTCACGACACTGCTGGCGACACTCGTTGCATTCAATGTGATATTCGCCTGGCTGTTTATCGGCCCGATGGCTGCGCACAACACTCACAACCTGGTCATCGCAACCCTGCTCACGGTCATCGAGACCGCGGCAGTCATCGCGCTGTTCCGGGGCATACCGCATCACGAGGGGGAGATGAGCGAAGAGCCGCTAAAGGCTTGAGTTCAATAAAATGGCCTGGCAAAGCACCAGGCCAGTAAAGGTTTCAGGCCCGGTTCATCCGGGCCTTGTTTTTTCCGTCAGGGTTGAACCGCCCAGAGAGAGCCCTGGGATCCAAATCGCGTCTCCGCAACCTACTCCGGACAGGGCCACGCCTCCTTCAGCGCCATGTAGATCAGCACCTCGGCGGGGGTTTCGAGCTGCTCCTTATGCTCCTCGAGGTACTTCACGACGATGTTCTTGCGCACCGCCTGCTTGACACCCTCGGGAAAACAGATGATCTCGTTCGTGCCTTCTTCCTGACCACGATAGAAACCCGGCGCGAGGTTCAGGCCATCCGACACGCCACCCACGTACATCAGGCATGAGAGCTGGAAGGTCGCCTCGCGGCGCTCACAGATATCCTTGAGATCGGCACCGGAGAGCGCCCATGCGGCCGGAAGCGGTGCAAGCAACACTGCAAAAAGCAGGCATTGCACGATTCGACGCATGGCTAGCGGTTCACACCGAGACACGCTAGCCCCCGGCGACCTCCGTGAGCAGACCCGACCAAGCCTCGAGTGCCGATTTGCGGGAAAACATTTTCTCGTAGAGCGCACGTGCGCGACGCCCCATGTCGGCACGCGACTCGGGGATGGCATGCAACTGTGCAATCGCCGCGGCGATAGCGTGCTTGTCATCAGCCTGAACGGCCATGCCACAACCTTCCCGCTCGATCAGCGTCCCGAGTTCCCCGTCCTTGCCACCCAGGTAGATCAGTGGCTTGCCCGAGGCCAGCACGGCGGGCAGGTTGCCCGGAAAGGCCGCGCCCTCCATTGCTGGCAGCAGGCTGACCACGTGGAGGTCGGGCACCGCCAGGCCCTCGGCCACGCGGTTCATCGGCAGGGCTTCCTGGAACTGCACCATGTCCATCGCGCGCATCGGCACCGAGCCACGCAGGAGTTTCATCTGCTTGTCGCCACCGATGAAGAGCCACCTGAGACCCTGGCCTGCCATGTGGGCCGTCTGCTCGATCCCGGTCAAGAGCGATTCGCGGTCATTGACCTTGTGCAGTTCTCCGACGTAACCGATCACGAAGTGATTTCCAAGGCCCCAGGCCTGGCGCAGGGAATCGCCTGAACGTGACGCAGGAGAATCGACGGCGACCATGCCCCATGGACTGACCGTGCGTACGCTGCCTGCATCCTTCAGCTGCCTCGCCATGTTCTCGGAGGAGACGACCGTGACCGAGGAATGTTGCAGCGCGTGCTTGCGTGCACGCTGCAGTAGCTTGGCGACGGGACCCGGCAATGGCTTTTCGCTGGCGTGCGTCACCTCCGGATAAAGCTCATCGAGCCAGTTGACCAGGTGGGCGTTCTGCTTGCGGATGGCCCTCTCGCAGACCGAGCCGAGCATCGGGGGATCCGCCATGGCAACCACGATGTCACCCTCTTTCACGAGCTCGGTGAGCGTCTGGTATACGGCACGGTGGAACGCCAGGACATCGCTGGCGAGACCGGGCAGCCCGGCAAATCCCCCGGTGGCCTCCTCGATGCGGAGCACCTTGACGTCGAGCATCGATTCACGGGCCTGGAGGGTGGCCGACGGGTCGTCATGCCGCCGGCGGGAAGTCACGACCGTCACGTCATGTTTCTGCGCCGCGAGGTCGAACGCGAGATC
>JAACFL010000137.1 GCA_009937385.1 Gammaproteobacteria bacterium
CCGGTGATGCCGGCCACCGGGCCACTGCCCGACGACATGGCCGAGGTGCGGCGCATGGCCGACGAGGTCGGCTACCCGGTGATGCTCAAGGCGAGCTGGGGCGGCGGTGGTCGTGGCATGCGGGTGATCGCCTCGGAGGCGGCGCTGGAGCAGGAGGTGCTCGCCGGCCGCAGCGAGGCGGAGGCGGCGTTCGGCAACGGCGAGGTCTACCTCGAGAAGCTGGTCGAGCGCGCGCGTCACGTCGAGGTGCAGTTGCTCGGCGACCACCACGGCAACGTCGTCCACCTGTGGGAGCGCGACTGCTCGGTGCAGCGCCGCAACCAGAAGGTGGTCGAGCGGGCGCCGGCGCCCTACCTCGACGACGCACGACGCAACGAGCTCTGCGAGGCGGCGCTGAAGCTCGCAACGCGTGCCGGCTACGTCAATGCCGGCACCGCCGAGTTCCTGATGGATGTGGAGAGCGGCGCGTTCTACTTCATCGAGGTCAACCCGCGTATCCAGGTCGAGCACACGGTTTCCGAGGAGGTGACCGGCATCGACATCGTCAAGGCGCAGCTGCTGGTCGCCCAGGGTGGGCGCATCGGGGAACCCGGAGAGACCGGGGTGCCGGCCCAGGAGGGGATTCACCTCAACGGCCACGCCCTGCAGTGCCGGGTGACCACCGAGGATCCCGAGGCCAACTTCGTCCCCGACTACGGCCGCATCACCGCCTACCGTGGTGCCACCGGGTTCGGCATCCGCCTCGACGGTGGCACCGCCTACTCCGGCGCGGTGATCACCCGCTACTACGACAGCCTGCTGGAGAAGGTGACCGCCTGGGCGCCCACCGCCGACGAGGCGATCCGGCGCATGGACCGGGCGCTGCGCGAGTTCCGCATCCGTGGCGTCGCCACCAATCTGGTCTTCGTCGAGAACCTGATCAACCACCCGAAATTCGCCAGCGCCGACTACACCACGCGCTTCATCGACGACACGCCGGAACTGTTCCACTTCCCGCGTCGCCGCGACCGCGCCACCCGGCTGCTGAACTTCATCGCCGACGTTTCGGTCAACGGCAACCCCGAGGTCGAGGGGAGGCCACTGCCGCCACCTCATCCGCGGCCGCAGGTGCCGGACTGGAATCCGCTGGACCCGCCGGTCGAGGGCACCCGCGACCGGCTCGACGAGCTCGGCCCGGAGGGGTTCCGCGACTGGATCCTGGCCCAGCCGCAGGCGCTGGTCACCGACACCACCATGCGCGACGGGCACCAGAGTCTGCTCGCGACGCGCATGCGCTCCTACGACATGGTCCAGGTGGCACCGGCCTACGCGCGCCGCCTGCCCAATCTCTTCTCGCTGGAGTGCTGGGGCGGGGCGACCTTCGACGTCGCCATGCGCTTCCTCAAGGAGTGCCCATGGGACCGGCTGCGGGACCTGCGCGAACGGGTACCGAACATCCTGTTCCAGATGCTGCTGCGCGGCGCCAACGGCGTCGGCTACGCCAACTACCCCGACAACGTGGTGCGCACCTTCGTCCACCGGGCCGCCGACAGCGGCGTCGACGTCTTCCGCGTCTTCGACAGCCTGAACTGGGTCGAGAACATGAAGGTGGCGATGGAGGCGGTGCTGGAGACCGACCGGCTGCTCGAGGGCACCATCTGCTACACCGGCGACATGCTCGACCCGCAGCGGCCGAAGTACGACCTCGATTACTACCTGAACATGGCCGCCGAGCTGAAGGCCGTCGGTGCGCACCTGATCGGTCTCAAGGACATGGCCGGCGTGCTCAAGCCGGCCGCCGCGCGCATCCTGATTCCGGCGATCAAGCAGGAGACCGGCCTGCCGGTCCACTTCCACACCCACGACACCAGCGGCATCGCCGCGGCCACGGTGCTGGCCGCCGTCGAGTCGGGCGTCGACATCTTCGACGCCGCCATGGACAGCTTCTCCGGGCTCACCTCGCAACCCAACCTCGGCTCGCTGGCCGCGGCGCTGCGTGGCGGCGAGCGTGACACCGGGCTCGACGCGGCGACCATCCGCCAGTTCTCCGACTACTGGGAGATGGTGCGCAAGGACTACGCCGCGTTCGAGAGCGACCTGCGCTTCGGCGCCTCCGAGGTCTACCTGCACGAGATGCCCGGCGGGCAGTTCACCAACCTGCGCGAGCAGGCCCGCGCCATGGGCCTCGAGGAGCGCTGGCACGAGGTGGCGCGCGCCTACGCCGAGGTCAACCGCATGTTCGGCGACATCGTCAAGGTGACGCCGTCGTCCAAGGTGGTCGGCGACATGGCGCTCTCCATGGTCTCCGCCGGGCTGACCCGGGAAGAGGTCGAGGACCCGGACCGCGACGTGCCGTTCCCCGACTCCGTGGTCAAGATGTTCCACGGCGATCTCGGCCAGCCGCCGGGCGGCTGGCCGAAGGTGCTGCAGAAGAAGATCCTCAAGGGGTCAGAACCGGTCACCGTGCGTCCGGGATCGGTGGCGCAGGCCATGGACCTCGACGCCGAGCGCGAGGCGGCGGAGAAGGCCGCGCAGCGCCACGTCACCGACGAGGAGTTCAACTCGTATCTCATGTACCCGAAGGTCTTCGCCGACTACGTCACCCACCGCCGCCACAACGGCCCGGTCCACGTGCTCGACACCCCGACCTTCCTCTACGGCATGAAGTCGGGCGATGAGATCGCCGTCGAGATCGAGAAGGGCAAGACCCTGGTCATCCAGTGCCTGGTGATCGGCGAGCCCGACGCCGAAGGGCAGGTCAAGGTCTTCTACGAGCTCAACGGCCAGCCGCGCACCGCCAAGGTGCCTTACCGGGCGATGGCCGATGCCGTGCCCAAGCACCCCAAGGCGGAACCGGGCAACCCGGCCCACGTGGCCGCGCCGATGCCGGGCATGGTTTCGTCGGTGGCGGTCAAGGCCGGCCAGAAGGTCAGGGCGGGCGACCTGCTCCTGGTCCTCGAGGCGATGAAGATGGAGACCGCCGTGCACGTCGAGCACGACGGCACCGTCGAGGAGGTGGTGACCGGCATCGGCACCCAGGTGGATGCCAAGGACCTGATGGTACGTTTGGCGGTGGCCTAGAAGCGCCGCATGTCTCGGCGCCGGTGCCGACGTGGGCCAGGGGCTCCACGACCGCGCGGTTCACCCAATGCGCCTTCGGACGAATGGCCGCGGTTCGGGAAGTAACGGAGATGTGCAGGCATGCATGAAGACGCGGGAATCTATTCTGAAGTCCGCTGGTTCGAAGACTTCGCCGAGGGGCAGCACTACGTCTTCGGTGCGTGGGCGATGACCGTCGATTCGATGCTCGACTTCGCGCGCGTCTACGACCCGGAACCGTTCCACCTAGACGACTCCAAGGCGCGCGAACTCGGCTGGGGCGGGCTGATCGCTTCCGGGCTGCAGGTTCTCGCGATCTGGCGACGGCTGAGCAAGGAGGGCTTTCCGAACTGCGCGACCGTGATCTCGCCTGGCTGGGACGACATCCGCTGGCTGCAGCCGGTGCGCGCCGGCGACGTGCTCGCGTCGCACACCGAGATCATCGAGACCCGGCGGCTCGACAGCCGACCCGGCGAAGGGCTGGTGCGGCTCCGCAATCAACTGGTCCGTCAGGACGGCGAGCCGGTCGCGCGGTTGACCTCGAACTGGTTCGTGCGCTGCCAGCCTGCGGAGGCGTAGCGCCCCTGCGGCCGTCCCTGTCGGTCAGGAGCCGACGACCCCGCCGTCCTTCCGCCACAGCGCGATCGTCGCGTCCCTCGGCACCGTTCCGGGCACATTCGACGGGAAGGTGCTCTTGTTCGGATCGCCGTTGCCGGGGTGCTGGAGGTTGACGAACGCGGTGCGCCGGTCCGGGGTCATCGCGATCCCGGTCACCTCGCAGCCCGGTACGCCGGTCAACAGCCGCCGCACCTCGCCGGTGGCGGTGTCGGCGACCAGCAGCTGGTTGTTGAGACCCACCTGCTGCCCACCGTCGGTCAGGATGAACAGCCGCCCGTCCGGGTCGGCCCAGACCCCGTCGGGGTCGCTGAACGTGGCCTCGGTGCCGTGGGTCTCCTGCGCGACCAGGAAGATGTCCCAGGTGAATGTCGTGCCGAGGTGGTCGTCGGCGTCGCGCCAGCGGATGACATGGCCATCGGGGTTCGGCGCCAGCGGATTCGCTGCGTCGGGCACCCGGCGCGCGCGGTTGTTGGTCAGAGCGCAGTAGACCCGGCCGTCCGGGGCGACGGTGGTCCACTCGGGACGGTCCATCGGCGTCGCGCCGAGCAGGTCGGCGGCGATCCGGGCGTGCACCAGCACCTCGGCCTGGGAGCCGAAACGGGCAGCGAGTGCCGGGTTGTCGAGCGTCAGCTCACGCCACGTGCCGGTGCCGTCGTCGTTGAATCGTGCGACGTAGAGTCGGCCGTGATCGAGCGGGCTCTGGCCGCGATCGCGCAGCGTCCGCCAGTCGTCGTCGGTGACGAACTTGTAGAGGTATTCGAACGCCTGGTCGTCGGCCATGTAGCCGACCAGACGGCCATCACGCCCCTCTGTTATAGCGATTCCCTCGTGCTTGAAGCGGCCGAGAGCGGTGCGCTTGACCGGCACGTGGTCCGGGTCGAACGGGTCGATCTCGACCACCCAGCCGAAGCGGTTCGCCTCGTTGGCGTGGTCGGGGTGGTTAAGCTCGAAGCGCGGGTCGAACGCCTCCCAGCCGTAGTTGAAACCCTTCGCGCGCAGACCGTAACGCGCCTCCACGTCGCTCGGCTTCCATGGCCGGGTGGCGCCGAAGTAGCCCTGGAAATTCTCCTCGCAGGTGAGGTAGGTGCCCCACGGCGTGGTGCCGCAGGCGCAGTTGTTGAGCGTGCCGCGCGGCACGTCGGCCGAGGGATTTTGCAGCAGCGGGTGGTCGGCGGCCGGGCCGGAGAAGGCGACCGGGGTGTTGGCGTGGATGCGCCGCGCGAAGGGACTCGCCACGCTGTCCCAGCGACCGTCGATGCGCCGGATCGCGACGACGCTGACGCCGTGGGCGTGCTGCGAGACCCGCACCTCGTCGAGCGACGCCGGGGCACGCTTGCCCAGGACGTGCCTGTTGCGGCCGAACTCATGGTTGAGCACCAGCAGGCCGTGGTCGTTCGCGCCGTCGATCGTGAAGAACGCGAGGCCGTCGTGGCCGATGCCGAGCTGCTCGGCCTGGTCGGCAGCGTTCGGCGGCCAGCGGAATGCCGGCCCGCCCGGCTGCAGCGGGTCGCCCCACGGCACCAGCACCTGGAATTCGTAGTCGGGCGAGATCGTCGGCCGGGGGCCGCCGCCGTCGTCGACCGCGACCGGCGTGAAACCGATCAGGTCACCCTTCGATGCGGGAGCGGCGGCTCGAAGCGCGCTCGGCGCGAGGAACGCGGCAGCACCTGCCAGCCCGCCGCTCAGCACCTCGCGCCGCGAGAGGCGTATGCGCAGGACCGCGTCGAACGGGCGGTTGCCCGAGGGGTTGGCTGGCATGTCGTCATGCGATTGCGTCATGGACCCGGCCCGGTGGGTGGCTGAAATGGGCGCCCGGCCTGGATGAGCATGCCGCCGTGGCAGCGGGCAGGCAAACGGTGCGCGGGCGGATGGCCGCCGTTACGTCGCAGAACGGTCTCTTGGTAGGCGTCGTGGCGAGCAGGCCAAACCCGCCTGTGCCACACTGGAAGCCACCTGGAGGAGCACAACAGCGGGGTTCACCGCGGATCGGGTTTCTCTCCTCCGGCGGGATGGGGGAGGAGACACATGCGCACGATCTTAACGCTGCTGCTCGCACTCTTTGCCATGACAGCGCAGGCCAGCGATTGGCAGGGCCGATACATGGTACGCGGGGGCATTCACTGCGTGACTTACCTGGCCCAGTACAACAGCAACCTGCGTACGCGCATGGCCGATGATCAGGTCACCTCGCAATTCGCGCAGACGCACGGCTGGATCAAGGGTTACCTGACCGCCTACAACGCCTTCACGGACAATGGCCTGGTCGATATCCAGCGGGCCTTTTCAGGCAACCGGGTTGAGCAGTGGCTGGCCTCGCACTGCGAGGAGAACCAGCAGAACGATCTTGCCGACGCCATGAAGGCCCTGATCGCCATGCTGCGTGACGACGAGTTGCAGGCGCATCGTGGTGCCGAACCTCCTCGTGCAAGGAGGAATCGTGATGCTGATGGTGCACTCCTGGCCGCGTTGCAATGAATGGGCCGCCGCGGGTGCAAAATGGTTGGATTGTCAACAAAATTTAGGACAAACGCCTTGACTATTGGCTTTTATCCCCAATAGAATCGCGTTTTCAACAAGGATTGTCGACAATATCAGGCTGTGTTGGCACGGGATGTGCCGATCGGTCGGGGTGCTGTCGCGCGGTCCGTGGCGCAGGCCGCCACGTTCAAAACAATCGATAGAAGGGGACCCCCATGGGCAACTACGACGAGATGTACCGGCGATCGATCGAGGACCCGGAGGGTTTCTGGGGCGAGGCGGCGGAGTCTTTGGTTTG
>JAACFL010000138.1 GCA_009937385.1 Gammaproteobacteria bacterium
GAGCCCAATTCGGCGCACCGGCCGACGGTCCGCGACGGTCGCGCGCTGGTGCTCTACCTGCTGCCGGGCGGCGAGATCGAGTTCACCGGCCAGTGAGGCCCTGGATAGGGATCGCCGTCTGGGGACTGAAACTCAGACGCCGATCCTGCAGCAGTGCCGCGCGGTTTAACGGGGCACGTTCGCCTCGAGCCAGTCGAAGACGCGGGTGACGAGATCGGCCTCGTAGCCGTCGAAGAAGTGGTTGGCACCCGGGAGCTTCTGCTGTGAGTACTCCGGATTCCTCGAACCCGCTGCAAAACGGCGGTCGATGCCAGCGAGAACATCGTCCATGTCGTGCTCGCCGTAGAGGTCTAGTGCCGGCAACTCGATCTGGGCAAGCGAGGTGGCGGCATCGGCTACGCCACCATCGGTGCGCCCGCTCATACCAATGCCGATGAAATCTGACACCGCGCCGCCTGGGCGTGCCCCGCGCAGGTAGTAGGCGCCCATGTAGGCACCCAGGCTGTGTCCCACTAGGCTAGTCGGGAGCTGGTCGCGTTCAGCGAGGAAAGCCAGCGCGGCATCAATCCGCACTGGAACCTCTGCAAACAGTGGTACGTAGGCCTCGGCTTCCGCGTCGTTAGGCAGCACGGGCATCTGCAGCGAGAGCGTGGTCCACCCGAGCCGCGGCAGCTCGGTGCGCAACGGGTAGATCACCTGCGGCCAGTTGGGGTGTACGCCCATGCCGTGCATCAGGATTACACTGCCGCGCGGCTCGCCCTCGGCCTCGGTCAGGATCGCCAGGAAGCGATCATCGCCGGCCTCGAGCCACTCCACCTCGCCCTCGATCAGCTGGTCGACGATCTGGTCGGCCCAGCGCTTCTCCTTGGCCTTGTCGGAGGCGGCGCTGGGGAGCGCGATCAGTGACAGCATGAAGATCGTCAGCAGGGGCTTCAGATGCGCGTGCATTTCCAAGCCTCGTCGTAAGTTGGCGAACGGCTATAATCGCCGACTGCCCGCCAGACTGCCAACTTCCCGATGCCAGACCCCGCGACCCAAGCGCATCTCCGCCCCCTGGTGGAGATCGTCACCCAGCTGCCGCACTACCGCGCGCTCGGCCTCGAAGTGGTCGACTACGCACCCGGGCGGGCAACGCTGCGCTGCGATTATCGACCCGAGCTGGTCGGCGACCCGCAGACCGGCGTGGTCCACGGCGGCGTGGTCACGACCATCCTGGACAGCGTCTGCGGCCTGGCCTGTTTTCTCGGTCTCGAGCAGCCGCAGGCGATCGCCACCCTCGACCTGCGTATCGATTACCTCAAGCCGGCCGGCGTAGAGCGCCCGATCTTCGGTGTCGCCGAGCTCTATCGGCAGACCCGCAGCGTCGCGTTCCTGCGTGGCCACGCCTACCAGGATGACGTCGAGGATGCGGTGGCGATCTGTGTCGCGACCTTCATGATCGGCTCGGTCGGGTTCAACCCGGGGGGCGACGGGGGCGTGCAGCCGTGACCCTGTTCGACCGCATCGTCGAACTCAAGGCGGCCGGCGACCCGGCCGGGATCAGCGCGCTGATCCCGTACACCGGCTTCGTCGGTCTCGGCTGCGAGCTCGACGACGACGGCCTGTTCTGCCGCCTGAAGTCGCAACCGAGCAACATGGGCAACACCATCATCGAGGCGGTCCACGGTGGCGTGGTCGGCGCATTGCTCGAACACACCGCGGTGATGCAGCTGCTCTGGGACAGCGATCTCGAGCGGCTGCCGAAGATCGTCAACCTGTCGGTCGACTACCTGCGCCCGGCACTGTGCGCCCACGACCTGCTGGCGCGGGGCTGGGTGGTCAAGCAGGGGCGGCGGGTCGCCAACGTGCGCGTCGAGGCGTGGCAGGAGTCGGCGCAGCGCCCGGTGGCCGCGGCCCATGCCCATTTCATCCTTGGCTGACCACGGCGCCGAGCGGCACAGGGAACCCGACACCGCCGCCGCGGCCTAAACTGGACAGGGAACACTCAGGGATCACGGCATGGGCTCGCGTGCACGCCACCGCCATCGCTGCTTCGCGTCATTCGTGGCGTTCGTGCTGCTGATCGCTTCGGCACCCGGCACGGCCCAGGTCTACCGCTCGGTCGACGAGTCCGGCAACGTCACCTTCTCCGACCAGCCACCGGCCGGGGCGGTCGAGGTGACGCCGGTGGAGATCGACCCCGGGCCGAGCGACGAACAGGTGCAGGCGGCGCAGGAGCGCCTCGAGGCCGGTCGAGAGCAGCTCCAGGCGTTACAGCAGGAGCGCGAGGCGGCCGACGAGAGGGCGCGCGAAGCACGCCTGCAGCGGCTCGAAGAGGAGGCGTTGCGTGCCGCAGCCCGGCCGCCTGCGCAGCCGCAGCAGCCCGAGCCGCCTCGCTATCGCTACTACGGCTACGGCGTGCCGGGGTATCCGTGGCCCCCACGTTATCCAACGCGGCCGCCAGTCCATCCGGGGTATCCCGGCTACCCGGGCTACCCGGTCCATCCACTGCCGCCGCTGCGACCGCCGGTGGCGCGCCCTCCGCAGCGCCCGGAACCGCCGCCGCGGCCCAAGGTGCTCGACAGCCCGCTCTACAACAAATCGATCAGCCCGGTGTACCGCTAGGAGCGCAGATCCCGGTGCCAGCCTGGATGTTTCAAGGAGCTCTCGCGTGACCGCCGTACGTGCCACCACGACGATGCTGCTCCTGCTTGTCGCGTCCCTGTCGGCACATGCGCAGGTCTACCGTTCGGTCGACGATCAGGGCAACGTGATCTTCTCCGACAGCCCGCCCGAAGACGCGGTCGAGGTCGCCCCGATCGAGATCCGTCCCGGCCCGAGCGACGACCAGGTGCGCCAGACACAGGAACGGCTCGATGCCCAGCGCGAGGTGCTCGCCGAACAAGAGGCCGCGCGCGCAGCCGAGGAGGCGCGAAGGCGCGAGGAGCGGATGCGGCAACGCGAGGCGCAGGCGCAGCGCCAGGCAGCGCAATCCGGGCAGACCCAGGCCAGCGATCCCGATGCCCGCGCCTGGTGGTACCGGGGACACCGGCCGCCGCCGCGCCCGAGTCCGCCGATCGCACGTCCACCACCGAGCCGGCCACGTCCGCCGGGCGGCGACCACCCTGCGTTCAGGCCGCAGTTCTAGCCCTCCTGGGTGCTTCGAGCCGTCATGCCATACACTTGCGGCCAGTGGCGTGCCCACGCCGCGTGAACCGCCGATGGAGGCCATCGATGCGTCTTGCCCAGCTCCTGCTCCTCACGCTCGTCGTCACGGGTTGTGCCGTGGGCGGCCCCAGCGTCAGCTACGTCGCCGACCAGCGCTACCAGCCGACGGCCTCGGTCGAGCGGCTGCGCGCGTACCCGGACCGGCCCTACGTCGCGCTCGCCGAGTTGAACTGGATGACGACGGAGCAGACCCGGCGCGAGGTCGAGGACCGGCTCGCCGAGGAGGCGCGCCGGCTCGGCGCCAGCGCCATCGTGTTCGGCAGGTCGACCTCGCAGGTCAACTCCCTCCACGATCCCACGGCCTCCACCGAGACCAACCGCCATACAGCGACCGCGATCCGCTACCGCTGAAGCGCGCCGTCAGCCGCTCAGGATCCGCGGCCAGCGGTCGCAGGTGGCGTCGAGACGGGTCGGTGCCAACGTGACGACGTAGACGCGGCGCTCCTCGCCCTCGCGCGCCAGCAGGCCCTGCACCCAGTGGCCGCGCGTCACCTCGTACCAGCGCACCTCGCCGAGGTGATCGCGCTCGGCGAAGCGCTGCAGCAGCAGCTTGACCGGGCGTGGGAACCAGCGGTCCCACTCGCCGGCGCGAATCGACTCCAGCCGCGCCCAGCCACCGTCCGGCAGCGCGCCACGCTGGCGCGGCCGTCGGCCCCATGGCAGCAGCAGCAGGCCGCCTCCGCGCCGGCGCACCGGCAACCGCGCGCGCGGGTTGTCGAAGGCGGTGCGCACCTCGAGGCCGTCGACGTCGTAGATCGCTTCCAGGCACATGGTCGATCCGATGGGCTGCGAAGTGCCGGTGGGCACCTGTGGGTCGGGCTTCAGCCCGAGGGAATCAATGCGCCGATGCATGGCCGGGTGGTCCGGCCGGATCGGTGGTCGCGCTGGCGGATTCCATAACCCGCCCCATGTCGGACTGAAGTCCGACCCACAAGCGTGCTCCGGCCGTGCCCTCCGTGCCGCGATCACACCGTCCGCCGGTGCCCGGTCGGTTTCCAGGCCGGAGCGATGACGTCGGGCATGTCGGAACGGCCGAGCAGCCGCGCCGGGGCCAGCGCCAGCGCGCCGAAGCGGTCGTTGACCCGGTCGATCGCGGCATGCAGCAGGCGCCGTCGGTCGAGGTTGGGCGCGAACATCTCGATCTGCTGGCTGGTCGAACGCGGGTCGAGCGCGGTCACCTGCACCTGGTGGATGCCTTCGCCGTCCCACGCCTCGTCGAGCACGCGTCGGCACAGCGCGAAGATCACGCCGCCGTCGGCGGTCGGCAGCGGCAGGCGCGGCTTGCCGCCGATCCAGCCCAGGTCGGTGCGCAGTCCGACGAAGAAGCGGCCCGCCTCGAGCTCGTGGCGGCGCAGTCGCGTGCCGACCTTGGTGGCCATGTGCAGCAGCCAGGTGAGCAGCAGCTCGCGGTCGCGCGTTGCCGGCGGCAGCACCTTGCCGTGACCGACCGACTTCGGGGCCGGCACTTCGTAGGTGAGCTTGGTGGGATCGGTGCCCTGGCACATGTGCCATATGCGCCGTCCCGGGTTGCCGAAGCGACGCCCGAGCACGCTGATCGGCAGCTTCTTCATGTCGCCGCAGGTGCGCACGCCGTGGCGCTCGAGGAAGCCGCCGATGCCGCGCGCGATGCCGCACAGCTCGGTCACCGGCACGTCGTGCAACTGCTCGGCCGCCTCCCACGGCGGGATCACCGTCAGGCCGTCGGGCTTGCGCTGCTTGGCGGCGAACTTGGCGGTGGTCACGTCGCCGCTGACGCCGACCGAGCAGAGCAGGCCGGAGGCGTCGAACACCGCCTGCTTGATGCGCCGGCCGATCGTTTCGGGGTCGCCGAGCAGGCGCTGGCAGTGGGTCACGTCGAGGAACGCCTCGTCGACCGAGTAGACCTCGATGTCCGGCGAGATCGCCTCGGCGAGCGCCGCCATGATGCGGCTCGAGACCTCGGCGTAGCGGTGCGGGCGCGCGGGCAGGCGGACCACGTCGGGGCAGAGCGCCTTCGCCTTCGGCAGCCGGGTGCCGGTGCAGATGCCGAAGCTGCGCGCCTCGTAGGAGCAGGTGATCACGCAGGTGCCGCGCAGGCCGTTGGTGATCACCACCGGACGGCCACGGTACTCGGGGAAGTCCTGCTGCTCGATCGCCGCGAAGAAGGCGTTCATGTCGACCAGGGCGATCGCCCGGTCCCAGGTGCGTGCCATCCCGGAGTCCCTAGAAGTAGGCGCGCAGCTGGGCGACGACGACGCCCTGGATGCGCACCCGCGAGGCGGGGTAGATCATCGGCGCCAGCGCGCGGTTGGCCGGCAGCAGCGTGACGCTGCCGTCGGCGCGGTTGTGGCGGATGCGCTTGAGGGTCGCCTCGTCGCCGTCGATCAGCGCGACGACGATGTCGCCGTCGGCGGCGCGCTCGGCCTGCTTCACGACCACCATGTCGCCGTCGAGGATGCCGGCCTCGATCATCGAGTCGCCCTGGACGCGCAGCACGAAGCGGCCCGGGCCCATGAAGAACTCGCCGAGGTCGACGCTGGTCTCGTCGGGGATCGCCTCGAGCGGCTGGCCGGCGACGATGCGCCCGAGCAGCGGCAGTTCCATCGCACCCGGCACCGGTTCGGCGTCGAGCAGGCGGATGCCGCGGTGGCGCCCGGCCTCGACCTCGACCAGTCCGGCGGCGACCAGCGCCTGCACGTGGCGGTGGACCACCCCGCGCGAGCGGATGCCGAGCGCGCGGCCGAGCTCGTGGAGCTTCGGCGTGACGCCGTGACGGGCGAGGTGGTCGCGGATCGCGGCATAGGCCTGGCGCTGGCGGTCGGTCAGTTCGCTGGACATGGGCCACCTCTTGTTCTCGAAACGTTCTCTTCGTGCCAAGCATAGAGAACGTTTCGAGAACATTCAACCGGGCAGCGGCGGCGGGGCCAGGCTATTCTGGCGCTCCAGTCCCGCCGGCAACACGGAGCGGGCCGCAGCGCTGAAACACGTCATGAAATCCCTTAGGTCGCGGACATGGTCGCCGTGCTGCCCGTCGGCGGCACCCTGCTGTTCCCTGGCCGTGACTGGACGGGGACCGGAACCGGTTCAGGCCGTCAGGCGTCCCTCGCGGTAGTCGGCGATCGCCTGTGCGATTTCCTCCGGCGTGTTCATGACGAATGGGCCATGGTGGACGACCGGCTCGTGGAGCGGCCGGGCGGCGAGCAGCAGGACCCGGGCGCCGGCGTCGCCGGCCTGCAGCCGCAGCGCGTCGCCGTCG
>JAACFL010000139.1 GCA_009937385.1 Gammaproteobacteria bacterium
GGAAGCGGGAATCGGTGATCCGGTGCGCCGAGCGGGTCAGGGTCGGCAGGAAGCCGCGTGCGATCTTGTACTCGCCCTGGGCGCCTGGCTCGAAGCGTCGCAGGCCATGTTCCAGGCAGTACTCGAGGCCCCGGTAGTAGCAGAGTTCGAAGTGCAGGCCGTCGACCGTCTCGCGGCAGCCCCAGTGCCGTCCATAGAGGGTGTGCTCTCCGCGCAGCAACAGCGCCGCGGCGACGATTGACCCGCTGGCGTCGCGAGCCAGCTGCAGCACCACACGGCGCCCAAGGCGCGCACCGATCTCGGCGAAGAATTCACGGGACAGCGTCGGCATGCCCCACTTGCGCTCGAAAAGATGCAGGTAGAGCGCGTGGAAGGTCGTCCAGTCCGACGCGCTCGCGGCATCGCCATGCAGTGTTTCGAAGCGCAGGCCGGAAGCGGCCGCACGGCGTCGCTCCTGGCGGATCTTCTTGCGCTTGTCGCGCGTGAAGCCCATCAGCAGGGCTTCGAAATCGGTCTCCCCACGATGCTCCCAGTGATACTGCCAGCCGGTCCGCTGCAACAGCCCGGCCGCCTCGAGCCTCCGGCTGTCGTCCTCCTCGAGGAAGTTCCAGTGCACCGACGAGAGGTCGAGCTCATCGGCAAGCGCGTGCACGGCCTCGATCAGCTGTTGTGCGGTGGCGTCGTCGTCCCGGTCGGCCAGCAGCAGCCGCGGTCCGGTGGCCGGCGTGTAGGGCACGCCGACGACACCCTTGGGGTAGTAGTCGAGACCGGCACGCTGGTACGCCTCGGCCCACTCCCAGTCGAACACGAATTCGCCGTAGGAGTTGTCCTTGAGGTAGAACGGCACGGCGCCGCGCAGCGCCCCACTGGCATCGTGGACGGTGACGTGGCGCGGGTACCAGCCGAAGGGCTCAAGGCAGTCATGGCGCTCGAGCGCGGCGAGGAAGGCGTGACTGACGAACGGGTCGCGGTCGCCCCCGAGGCGGTCCCACGCCTCGGCCGGAAGCTCCTCTAGCGAGGTGTGGATGCGCACCGCCATGCCCGTGTCTGACTGCTCCGCAGGGTCTTAGTTTCGTCAGTCGCATTGGCCGACCGAACCCGGGCGGCAACGCCGGCGGTCGGTCCAGGTGGCGTTGCCGAGACGCGTCTCGCGAAACAGCGTGCCGCGCACGCGGGCGCCGCTGAGTACCGCGCGCGTGAGGTCGGCTCCGGAGAGGTCGGCGAACGAGAGGTTGGCGTCGTCCATCCGGGCTCCCTGCAGGTCGGCACCTGCCAGGTTTGCGTCCTCGAGCAGTGCCCGGGCCAGTGTCGCTCCGGCGAGGGACCCCCGTGCGAGGTTCGCGCCGGACAGATCGGCGCGCTCGAGGTTGGCTCCGTCGAGCCGGGCCTCGCCGAGGTCGGCGTTGGCCGCCTTGGCCTGGTAGAGGGAGGCTTCGTTCAGGCTGGCACCGACGAGCTTCGCGTCGCGCAAGTCGGCGCGGTCGAGCCGTGCCCCGTCGAGCACTGCACCGCTGGCGTCCGCCCCGGTCAGGCTGGCCGAGACCAGACGTGCGTCGAGCAGCACGGCGGCGCCGAGTCGGGCGCCATCAAGGCGGGCAAAGCCGAGATCGGCTCCGCTCAGGTTGGCCTCGCGCAGGTCGGCCCCGCGCAGGTCGATCCGGGTCAATGTCGCACCGCGCAGGTCGACGCCGCGCAGGTCCCGCTCCCGGAGGTCGCAGCCGCTCCAGAACACGCCGCGGCCTGGCGGGTCATCGCATGCGGCATGAGCCACGGGCGGCATGAGCAGGAGCCAGGCAAGACCGAGAAACCACGCCAGGACGCGCTGCGAGACGCCGGCAACGGCGCCTCGCGAACGTCGTTTTCTACCCCTATAGGGGGGGTGAATCCGGGTTGACCTCAGCACGACCGTCTGTGGCATGATGGCTGTTCGACTTCGAGGGAACTGGAGCTAAACGTCATGAAAATCATTCTGCTAGGACCGCCAGGGGCAGGCAAGGGTACGCAGGCCAACTACATCAAGAACAAGTATGGCATCCCTCAGATCTCTACCGGCGACATGCTCCGGGCCGCGGTCAAGGCGGGCACCCCACTCGGTGTCGAGGCGAAGACGGTCATGGATGCAGGTGGCCTGGTCTCCGACGATATCATTATGGGCCTGATCGACGAGCGTATCGCGCAGGAGGACTGCGCCGAGGGTTTCCTGCTCGACGGCTTCCCGCGCACCCTGGCCCAGGCCGAGGCGCTGCGCGCCAAGGGCGTCGCCGTCGACGCGGTCGTCGAGATTGATGTCGAGGACGAGGAGATCGTCCACCGCATGAGTGGACGTCGCGCCCACCTCGCCTCGGGGCGCACCTACCACGTCGAGTTCAACCCGCCGAAGAAGGAGGGCCTCGACGACGTCACCGGCGAGCCGCTGGTGCAACGTGACGATGACCGCGAAGAGACGGTGCGCAAGCGTCTGACGGTCTACCATGACCAGACCCGGCCACTGGTCGACTACTACAGTGCCTGGTCCGAATCCGGTGAGGAGGGTGCGCCGAAGTACGTGCGTATCGGCGGCACCGGCAGCGTCACGGACATTCGTGACGCCATCTTCGTCGCGCTCGACTAGCCCGCACCCACCCTGGCGCATGCCGACATGACCTCGACCCGGTCCGACTCGGGGCCCGTCGGCATCCTGCTCGCCAACCTCGGCTCGCCCACCGAGCCGACCCCGGCGGCGGTGCGGCGCTTCCTCGCCGAGTTCCTCTGGGACCGTCGCGTGGTCGACGTTCCACGGCCGCTCTGGTGGCTGATCCTGAACGGCATCATCCTGCGCTTTCGCCCGGGTCGCGTGGCGAAGGCCTACGCGTCGGTCTGGAGCGACGAGGGTTCGCCGCTGCTGGCGATCAGCTGTCACCAGGCCACGGCGTTGCGCGAGGCGCTGGAACGGCGCTTGCCTGGGCGCTGCCGGCTCGAGCTGACGATGCGCTACGGGGAGCCGGCCATCGCCGGGGCGCTCGAACGGCTGCATGCGGCCGGTTGCGAACGGGTGCTGGTGCTGCCGCTCTACCCGCAGTACTCCTCGTCGACCTCGGCGAGCACCTTCGATGCGGTGGCCGAGGCATTGATGCGGGTGCGCTGGTACCCCGAGCTGCGCCTGGTACGGGACTACCACGTCGACCCGGCCTACATCTCGGCGCTGGCCGCCAGCGTACGCGAGGGTTGGGCCGAGCACGGTCGACCGGACCGGTTGCTGATCTCGTTGCACGGCATCCCGCAGCGCTACGCCGACGAGGGCGACGCCTATCCCGAGCATTGCGCGGCGACCGCCGCGGCGCTGGCCGCCGAACTCGATCTCGCCGACGGCGAGTGGCTGCTCGCCTTCCAGTCGCGCTTCGGCCGCGAGCCGTGGCTGCAGCCGTATACCGATGTCACGCTGGAGGAATGGGGCAGGGCGGGCGTCGGCCACGTCCAGGTGATCTGCCCTGGATTCTCCGCCGACTGCCTCGAGACGCTCGAGGAGATCGAGGTCGAGAACCGCGACACCTTCCTCGAGGCCGGCGGACGTGAATACCACTATATTCCGGCCCTCAACACCCGCCCTGACCACATCGAGGCGCTGGCCGGGCTGGTCGAGCGGCACGTCACCGACTGGGGGTAGGCTCCGGCGCAGGGCCTGGCTCAGCGTTTGCCGAAAGCCACGGCAGCGACGTCGTCGAAGCGCTCCGCGAAGTGGACCGTGAGCCCGTCGCGGATGTGATCCGGAAGCTCCTCGTAGTCGCCGCGATTGGCCTCGGGGAGGACCAGCTCCCTGATCCGGGTGCGTCGCGCCGCGATCACCTTCTCGCGGATGCCGCCGACCGCCAGCACCTGCCCGGTCAGGGTCAGTTCGCCGGTCATTGCCAGCGCGCGCGGTTTGCGTCCACGCACCAGTGACAGCAGCGCGGTTGCCATCGTGACGCCGGCGCTCGGGCCGTCCTTCGGCGTGGCCCCCTCGGGCACGTGCAGGTGGATGAAGGCGCTGTCGAGCGCCGCCGGGTCGGCGCCGAATGATTCCAGTTGCCCGGCGACGTAGCTGTAGGCGATCTCGGCCGATTCGCGCATCACCTCGCCGAGCTTGCCGGTCAGCTTGAAGCCGCGGTTGCGCGCGTGGACCTGGCTTGCCTCGATGTTCAGCGTGACTCCGCCGAACGGCGTCCAGGCCAGGCCGGTCACGATGCCGATGCCGGTCATCGGCTTTTCCGGGCGGAACGGCGGCCGGCCGAGATAGTCCTCAACCGCCTGCTGGCCGATGCGGATCGGACCTTTCTCGCCGCCAACGATCTGCACCACCGCCTTGCGCAGGATCGCGCCCAGGCGCTTCTCGAGGCCGCGCACCCCGGCCTCGCGTGCATAGCCGTCGATCACGCGGCGCAATGCCGCATCGCTGATCCTGACCTTGCTGCGTCCCACGCCCATGCGCTCGAGTTGCTTCGGCCACAGGTGGTTGCGCGCGATGGCCAGCTTCTCGGCGGTGATGTAGCCGCTCAGGCGGATGGTCTCCATGCGGTCGAGCAGTGGCCCGGGGATGGTGTCGAGCTGGTTCGCGGTACACACGAACAGCACCTTCGACAGGTCGAAGCGGACGTCGAGGTAATGGTCAAGAAACTCGCTGTTCTGCTCCGGATCGAGCACCTCGAGCAGGGCCGAGGCGGGGTCGCCCTGGTAGGACGCACCGACCTTGTCGATCTCGTCGAGCATGATCAGCGGGTTCTCGACCTCGACTTCCTTGATCGCCTGGATGAACTTGCCGGGCATGGCGCCGATGTAGGTCCGACGGTGCCCCTTGATCTCGGCCTCGTCGCGCATGCCGCCGAGGCTGAAGCGGTAGAACTTGCGTCCCAGTGCGTCGGCGATCGAGCGGCCGATCGAGGTTTTGCCGACCCCGGGCGGGCCCACCAGCAGCAGGATCGACCCGGAAATGGTCTGCTTCAGCGCGCCGACGGCGAGGAACTCGACGATGCGGTCCTTGACGTCCTCGAGGCCGTCGTGGTCGCGGTCGAGGATGCGCCGCGCCTCGCGGAGATCGAGCTTGTCCTTGGAATGGACGCCCCAGGGTAGCGCGGTCAGCGTGTCGAGGTAGTTGCGTGTGACGGCGTACTCGGGTGAACCGGACTCGAGCATACCCAGCTTCTCCAGTTCCTCGTCGATGCGCTCCCGCGCCTGCTCGGGCAGCGTCAGCCCCTCCAGGCGCTCCCGGAAACGGTCGATATCGGCGGTGCGGTCGTCCTTGGCGATACCCAGCTCCTTCTGGATCACCTTGAGCTGCTCGCGCAGGAAGAACTGCCGCTGCTGCTCGGTCATCTTCTCCTCGACCGAGCGGCTGATCTTGGCCTGCAGCCGGGCCACCTCGATCTCCTTGCGGATCAGCACCAGGACCTTCTCCATGCGCCGGCGCACGTCGAGGGTCTCGAGCACCGCCTGCAACTCGTCGTTGTCTGCGGTGGTCAATGTGGCCGCGAAATCGGCCAGTGCCGAGGGCTCGTTCGGGCTGAAACGGTTGACGAAGTTCTTCAGCTCCTCGCTGTAGAGCGGATTCAGGGGAAGCAGCTCCTTGATCGCACTGATCAGGGCCATGGCGTAGGCGCGCAGCTCCGCCTCGTTGCCCTCGATGTGGTCGTCGAGGTACTCGACCTGGACCAGGAACGGTGGCTCCGGCTGGAGCCAGCGCACCACACGAAAACGACGCACACCCTCGGCGATGAACTGGATCTTGTCGCTGGCACGCATCGGCTGGTGCATGCGCACCACCGTGCCCACGGCGTGGAAATCCCCGGGGGTGGAGCGCTCGGCATCCTCGGCGCGCGTCAGCAGCAGGCCCACGGCATGCTGCGGCGCATCGCCGACCTTCTGCACGGTCTCGAGCCACGGCTCCTCGTTCATCAGCAGTGGCAGCGCCTGAGCCGGAAAGAACGGCCGCTCGGAGAGCGGCAGCAGGTGCACCGTGGTTGGCAGGACCTCGTTGGCGATGGCGATCTGGCGATGGTGCGATGGGGCTTCGTCCCCGTCCTGCAGGACTTCGGGCTCGATGGCGTCGTTGTCGTTCATCCCGGCTCCCCGGCGGTTCCGTGCGGCCGCGACGCGCGACGCATGGTTCCTAAATGGCGTCACCTGCGCGTGATTCAACCCCCACAACGGTGGGAACTCGATGCAAACAGGTCGAAGACGCCCTCCGTAACGAGTACGCAACGGCGGTCACGTCCGGCTGCGTTCCCGATCCAGCCCGGTTCGGTGCTGTATCAAGCAGGTTGCCCGGTTAAAGGGGCGGCCCCAAGGCCGTGATGCTTCTGCAGCTGGGTCGAAGGACATGAAAAAGCCCGCCCGCCGTTTCCGGCGGACGGGCTCGTGCCCCCCCTCGGGGAGTTACTTGTTGGCGCGGTTCTCGA
>JAACFL010000140.1 GCA_009937385.1 Gammaproteobacteria bacterium
CAGGAGTACAAGGTGCCGGCGACGATCGACGACCCGGCGATCCTCGACGAGATCGGCGAATCGTTGACCGGGCTCGGCTACCCGAAGGCGTAGGCACGGCATCACGCAACCTAACGAGCAGGCGCGCGCCCTGGACTTCCGGGGCGCAGGCCGGGAGGAGTGACGGGTGAGCAAGCTGGACGACCAGGCGCTGCAATATCACGAGGAGCCGTTTCCAGGGAAGATGGCGATCGTCGCCACCAAGCCGCTGGCGACGCAGCGCGACCTCGCGCTCGCCTACTCGCCGGGCGTGGCCGCGCCGTGCCTGGCGATCGCCGACGACCCACTCTCGGCGTCGAGGTACACCAGCAGGGGCAACCTCGTCGCGGTGATCACCAACGGCACCGCCGTGCTCGGCCTCGGCGCGATCGGCGCGTTGGCTTCGAAGCCGGTCATGGAAGGCAAGGCGGTCCTGTTCAAGAAGTTCTCGGGCATCGACGTCTTCGACATCGAGGTCGATGAGCTCGATCCCGCGCGTTTCGTCGACATCGTCGCGAGTCTCGAGCCGACCTTCGGTGGCATCAACCTCGAGGACATCAAGGCGCCGGAGTGTTTCATCATCGAGCGCGAGCTGCGCAAGCGGCTCAAGATTCCGGTGTTCCACGACGACCAGCACGGCACCGCGATCGTGGTCTGCGCCGCGGTCGTCAACGGCCTGCGCGTGGTCGGCAAGGAGCTCGCCGACGTCAAGCTGGTGGCCAGCGGTGCCGGCGCCGCGGCGCTCGCCTGCCTCGACCTGCTGGTCAGCATGGGCTTGCCGCGCGAACACGTCACGGTCTGCGACCGTACCGGCGTGATCTACACCGGTCGTGCGGAGGACATCGACGAGTTCAAGGCGCGCTACGCGCGCGACACCGAGGACCGCACGCTGGCCGACGCCATCGCCGATGCGGACATCTTCCTCGGGCTCTCGGCCGGTGGGGCGCTGAAACCGGAGATGGTCGAGAAGATGGCCGACAAGCCGATGATCCTGGCGCTGGCCAACCCGAATCCAGAGATCCTGCCCGAGGACGCGCTCGCGGTGCGTCCCGACGCGGTGCTCGCGACCGGCCGCTCCGATTACCCGAACCAGGTCAACAACGTCCTCTGCTTCCCGTTCCTGTTTCGCGGCGCCCTCGACGTCGGCGCGACGACCATCAACGAGGAGATGAAGCAGGCGTGCGTCAAGGCGATCGCCGACCTCGCGGTGGCGGAGTCCTCGGACATCGTGCGCGAGGCCTACGGCAGCGAGTCGCTTAACTTCGGCCCCGAGTACCTGATTCCCAAGCCTTTCGATCCACGCCTGATCCTGCAGATCGCACCTGCGGTCGCCCAGGCCGCGATGGACAGTGGCGTGGCGACACGCCCGATCGAGGACATGGCGCTCTACCGCGACCGGCTGAGCCGCTTCGTGTTCCGCTCCGGCAACCTGATGAAGCCGATCTTCGAAAGTGCACGCCAGGCCCCCAAGCGGGTGGTCTACGCCGAGGGCGAGGACGAGCGTGTGCTGCAGGCGGTGCAGCAGGTGGTCGACGACGGCCTGGCGCGTCCGACGCTGGTCGGGCGCCCCGAGGTGATCGCCGACCGCATCGGGCGTCTCGGCCTGCGCATCGCACCCGAACAGGATTTCGATCTGATCAACCCAGAGAGTGATCCGCGTTTCAGCGAGTTCTGGCGCGCCTACCACGCGCTGCGCGAGCGTGACGGACTGTCGCCCGAGGAAGCGCGCACCCAGGTACGAACACAGAACACGGTCATCGCCGCACTCGCGGTGCACCTCGGCTATGCCGACGCGATGTTGTGCGGTGCGGTTGGCCGCTTTGGTCAGCACTTCCGTCACGTGCTGCCAATTATCAAGCGCGCACAGGGCGTCAAGCGCTGCTCTGCGATGAGCGCGCTGATCCTCCAATCGGGCACATTCTTCGTCTGCGACACGCATGTGCAACCCGACCCATCGGCGGAGGACCTGGCCGAGATCGCCCACCTCTGTTCCGAGGAGATGCGTCGTTTCGGCATCACGCCAAAGGTCGCGATGCTCTCCTACTCGAATTACGGCGTCAGTCGGGGCGCGTCGCCGCGGAAGATGCGCAGGGCGACCGAGCTGCTAAAGCAGATCGCGCCCGATCTCGAGGTGGATGGAGAGATGCACGCCGACTCGGCGCTGTCGGAGTCGATCCGCGAGCGGCTGTTCCCGAACGCCGAACTGTCGGGCCAGGCCAACCTGCTGGTGATGCCGAACCTCGACGCCGCGCACATCGCCTTCCACATGCTCAAGGTGCTCGGCAACGGCGTGCCCCTCGGACCGATCCTGGTCGGCACCGAGCGTCCGGCGCACATCGTCACCGCCTCGGCGAGCGTGCGCCGCCTGGTCAACATGACCGCACTGGCGGTGGTCGACGCGCAGAAGCGCGAGGTGGCCACCAAGGATTGGGTGGACGAGGCGCGCTGAAGCGCGACGGAGCCTTCCCGGTGGGGCATGGATGCCCCGCCAGAAACTCGACACGGTCGTCGCCGGCAGCTGGGCCGGGGCACGATCCAACATCAAGCTAACGGTGGACGCGATGGCAGATTTTCCGCGCAAGACCCTTGAAGAGTGGCACGAACTGGCGACCAAGGAGCGCAAGGGCCGCCCGGTCGAGGAGCTCAACTGGCAGACCCCCGAGGGGATCGAGGTCAAGCCGCTCTACACCACCGCCGATCTCGACGGTCTGGAGCATATCGATAGCCTGCCCGGGACCGCGCCCTTCGTGCGCGGCCCGAAGGCGACCATGTATGCCGGCCGCCCGTGGACGGTGCGCCAGTACGCCGGTTTCTCGACCGCCGAGGAGTCCAACGCCTTCTACCGGCGCAACCTGGCCGCCGGCCAGCAGGGGCTGTCGGTGGCGTTCGACCTGGCGACGCATCGCGGCTACGACTCCGACCACCCGCGCGTGGTCGGCGACGTCGGCAAGGCGGGCGTCGCGATCGACAGCATCGCCGACATGAAGATCCTGTTCGACGGCATCCCGCTCGACCAGGTGTCGGTATCGATGACCATGAACGGTGCGGTGCTGCCGGTGATGGCGATGTACATCGTCGCCGCCGAGGAGCAGGGCGTGACGCCGGACAAGCTCGCCGGCACGTTGCAGAACGACATTCTCAAGGAGTTCATGGTCCGCAACACCTACATCTACCCACCGGCGCCATCGATGCGCATCGTCTCCGACATCATCGGCTACACGTCGGCGAACATGCCGAAGTTCAACTCCATCTCGATCTCCGGCTACCACATGCAGGAAGCCGGGGCGACCTGCGCACAGGAACTCGCCTACACCATCGCCGACGGCATCGAATACGTGCGCACGGCGATCGCCAGCGGTCTCGACGTCGACAAGTTCGCGCCGCGGTTGTCGTTCTTCTTCGCCATCGGCATGAACTTCTTCATGGAGGTGGCCAAGCTGCGCGCTGCACGACTGCTGTGGGCGACGCTGATGCAGGAGAAGTTCGCGCCCAACGATCAGCGCTCGCTGATGCTGCGCACCCACTGCCAGACCTCGGGCGTGAGCCTGACCGCGAAGGATCCCTACAACAACGTCATGCGCACCACCGTCGAGGCGATGGCCGCGGCGCTCGGCGGCACCCAATCGCTGCACACCAACGCCTTCGACGAGGCGCTGGCTTTGCCGACCGATTTCTCGGCGCGCATCGCGCGCAACACCCAGCTGGTGCTGCAGGAGGAGACGGGCATCACCAAGGTGGTCGACCCGCTGGCCGGTTCCTACTACGTCGAGAGCCTGACCGCCGCGCTGGTCGACGAGGCGCGCAAGATGATCGACGAGGTCGAGGCCATGGGTGGCATGACCAAGGCGGTCGAATCGGGCATGCCGAAGATGCGCATCGAGGAGGCCTCGGCACAGCGCCAGGCGCGCATCGATCGTGGCGAGGAGGTGATCGTCGGCGTCAACAAGTACCAGCTCGCCGAGGAGCCGCCGGTCGACATCCTCGACATCGACAATGACAAGGTGCGCGAGGCGCAGGTCAGTCGCATCGAGGAGGTGCGCGCGAACCGCGACCAGGCAGCGTGCGACAGCGCGCTCGCCGCGCTGACCCGTGCCGCCGAGGAGAGCAGCGGCAACCTGCTTGCACTGGCGGTCGACGCGGCACGCGCGCGGGCGACGGTCGGCGAGATCTCCGATGCGCTCGAGAAGATCTACAGTCGCCACCGCGCGGTGACCCACTCGATCGCCGGGGTCTACGGCTCCGCCTACGAGGGCGACGAGGGTTTCGCCAAGGTCAAGCAGGAGGTCGACACCTTCGCCGAAAACGAGGGCCGCCGGCCGCGCATGCTGGTCTGCAAGCTCGGCCAGGACGGCCACGACCGTGGCGCCAAGGTGATCGCCACGGCGTTCGCCGACATCGGCTTCGACGTCGACATCGGTCCGCTGTTCCAGACCCCGGAGGAGGCGGTCAACGAGGCGATCGAGAACGACGTCCACGTGATCGGCATCTCGTCGCAGGCGGCCGGCCACAAGACGCTGGTGCCGCAGGTGATCGAAGGGCTGAAGAAGCAGGGCGCGGACGACATCATCGTCATCTGCGGTGGCGTGATTCCACCGCAGGACTACGACACCATGCTCGGCTTCGGCGTCGCGGCGGTGTACGGGCCGGGGACCAACATCCTGCTCGCCGCGCACGAGGTGCTCGGTATCATCCGTGAGCGTCGCCAGGCGGCGTGAGGTTTTTCTGGGTCGGGCTTCAGCCCGACAACGGATCTGCGTCGGGCTGAAGCCCGACCCACAGAAGAGCAACTGAAGGGGACTAGGGATGCAAGAGATCGTCGACCGACTGGAGAAGTACCGCCAGGATGCCGCCCTCGGTGGTGGCCAGAAGCGCATCGACGCGCAGCACAAACGCGGCAAGCTGACCGCGCGCGAGCGCATCGACCTGTTGCTCGACGAGGGCAGCTTCGAGGAGTGGGACACCTTCGTCGAGCATCGCTGCACCGACTTCGACATGGCCGAGAAGAAGATCCCCGGCGATGGCGTGGTGACCGGCTACGGCACCATCAACGGCCGCGTGGTGTT
The DNA here is from genome assembly GCA_009937385.1 of Gammaproteobacteria bacterium. GTDB lineage: Bacteria > Pseudomonadota > Gammaproteobacteria > QNFN01 > QNFN01 > QNFN01. The sequence goes on from JAACFL010000140.1 coordinate 5,082, forward strand.
CGTCTTCAGCCAGGACTTCACCGTCTTCGGCGGCTCGCTCTCCGAGGCCCATGCCGAGAAGATCTGCAAGATCATGGACCAGGCGATGAAGGTCGGCGCCCCGGTGATCGGCCTCAACGACTCCGGCGGCGCACGCATCCAGGAGGGCGTCGCCTCGCTCGGCGGCTACGCCGAGGTGTTCCAGCGCAACGTCAACGCGTCCGGAGTGATCCCGCAGATCTCACTGATCATGGGCCCGTGCGCCGGCGGCGCGGTCTACTCGCCGGCGATGACCGACTTCATCTTCATGGTCCGCGACACCTCCTACATGTTCGTCACCGGTCCCGACGTGGTGAAGACCGTGACCCACGAGGAGGTGACCGCCGAGGAGCTGGGCGGGGCGATGACCCACTCGACCGTCTCCGGCGTCTGCGACCGCGCCTACGACAACGACGTCGAGGCGCTGCTGATGCTGCGCCGGTTCATCAACTACCTGCCTGCCAACAACCGCGAGAAGCCGCCGTACCGGCCGTCGCCAGACCGCGCCGATCGCATGGAGATGTCGCTCGATACCCTGATCCCGGACAACCCCAACATGCCGTACGACATGAAGGAACTGATCCACAAGGTCTCGGATGACAACGAGTTCTGGGAACTGCAGCCCGAGCACGCCGGCAACATCATCATCGGCTTCACCCGCATGGACGGCTACCCGGTCGGCATCGTTGCCAACCAGCCGATGGTCCTGGCCGGCTGCCTGGACATCAAGTCATCGATCAAGGCGGGCCGTTTCGTCCGTTTCTGCGACGCCTTCAACATCCCGATCCTGACCTTCGTCGACGTCCCGGGCTTCATGCCGGGCACGGCGCAGGAGTACGGCGGCATCATCAAGCACGGCGCCAAGCTGCTGTTCGCCTACGCCGAGGCGACCGTGCCCAAGGTGACCGTCATCACCCGCAAGGCCTACGGCGGCGCCTACGACGTCATGAGCTCCAAGCACCTGCGCGGCGACGTCAACATGGCCTGGCCTAGCGCCGAGATCGCGGTCATGGGGCCCAAGGGCGCGGTGGAGATCATCTTCCGCGAGGACATCGGCGACGATGACAAGATCGCCGAGCGCACCGAGGAGTACCGGCAGAAGTTCGCCAATCCCTTCATCGCCGGCAGCCGCGGCTACATCGACGACGTCATCGCGCCGCACGCCACGCGCAAGCGCATCTGCCGCTCGCTGGCGATGCTGCG
>JAACFL010000001.1 GCA_009937385.1 Gammaproteobacteria bacterium
GAGAAAAGCGACTACAAGCTGCTGCTGCCGCGCACCGAGTTGCGCAGCCGCTACGGCGACTCGCACCTCGGTCACGTGTTCAACGACGGCCCCGCACCGACCGGACTGCGCTACTGCATCAACTCCGCGTCGCTGCGCTTCGTGCCGAAGGAGCAGCTGGCCGACGCGGGGTACGGAGAGTTCCTGGCGCTGTTCGAATAGCGCCTGGGGTTTCCCGGGTTACGTGCTTTCGAGTAGCGGCAGGCGCAGCTCGAAACGCGCCCCGCCCCCCGCACGGTTGACGGCCGACAGTTCTCCCCCGTGCAGCTCGGCGATGCGCCGCGCGATGCCAAGCCCGAGACCGGCATGACCGCGTGCCCGGGCCCCGGCGCCGCCACGCCGGAAGGGCTCGAAGATCGTCTCGAGCTCGGCATCCGGGATGCCCGGGCCACGATCGCTGACCGAGACCTCGAGCGCCTCCTCGGACCCGCTCAACGCTACTTCGATCTCGCCCTCGCCCGGGGCGTGCTCAAGCGCATTGACGAGCAGGTTGTCGAGGAGACGCTCGATCAGTCCGACGTCGACACGAGCCAGGGGTGAGCCCCCCCGTGGAGGCTGCAGCAAAAGGCGCACACCGGCCCCATCGGCATGCGGCCGGAATTTCAGCACCACGTCCTGCAGCAGCTCGGCCAGGTTGACCTCCTCGAACTGCGGCTCGATGTCGCGCGCCTCGAGGCGGGCGAGTTCGAACAGCGCATCGACCATGCCGCCAAGGCGGCGCGCCTGGCGCAGCGCGATGGCCAGGTACTCGGCGCGTTGTGCGTCGTCGAGCTGCTTCATCGCCAGCGTCTCGAGGGCCCCGGTGACCGCGGCGAGCGGCGTGCGCAGGTCGTGCGAGACCTGCGCGACCAGCTCGCGGCGCGCCTGATCCTGGGCCTTCAGTGCATCGAGCTGGGCGACGATCCGCGCCGCCATGCGCTCGAACGCCTGGCCGAGACGCGCGAGCTCGTCGCTGCCCGCCACGTCCACCGCACCGCCGGTCAGCGCTTCGCTGAAGCTACCCTCCTCGAAGCGGTCGATCGCCTGCGCCAGGCGCCGCAGGCGGCGGGTCAGCAGGTGGAACAGCAACAGCCCGGCGAGCAGCCCGAAGCCGAGGCTGCCGGCCACGGCCCAGAGACCGATACGCAGCACGAAGCTCTGCTGCAGCGCTGCAACCGCCGAATCGTACTGCTCGCCGCGCAGCACCACGTAGAGGTAGCCCTCGGGATCGGTAGCGCTTGGCACCGGCGTGACCGAGAAGGCCTTCATGCGGTCGTGCGAGCGTGGGTCGTCGCCGAGCAGCGGAAACGGCGCGCCGGCGAGGAAGGCGCGAACCGGCTCGAGAGCGACCGACTTGCGCTTGACCTTGCCCGGGTCGGCCGAGAACGACAGGATGCGGCCGTCGAGATCGAGCAGGTAGATCTCGATGCTCGGGTTGATCTCCATGTAGGCGCTGAAGGTCGCCTTCAGTGCCTCCATCGACAGCCGCCCCTCGGCGACCAGGTTGCGGTCGGCGACGATGCGTCGCGCGACATCGCGGTTGATGTTCTGCTCCAGCGTCTGCAGGTGGCGCGTCGTCGACGACGTGGCGAGAAACGCGTAGAGCAGCCCGATCGCCACCAGCAGCGCGCACAGCACGGCGGCGAGACGGGCGTAGAGAGTACGGAACACGCGGCTCAGCCGGCTGGGGGTTCGGCGAACTTGTAGCCGACGCCCCACACCGTCAGCACGTAGCGCGGCCGGGCCGGCTCCGGCTCGATCTTGGCGCGCAGCCGGTTGATGTGCGAGTTCACGGTGTGCTCGTAACCCTCGTGGTTGTAGCCCCACACCTTGTCCAGCAGCTGCATGCGACTGAACACGCGCCCCGGGTGACGGGCGAAGAACAGCAGCAGGTCGAATTCGCGCGCGGTCAGCTCGACCGGTTCGCCGGCCACGTGGACCGCGCGGCGCTGGACGTCGATCTCCAGGCCGTCGTGCTCGAGCCGCTCGTCATTCGGTGGCGTGGCCGCCGCCTCGCGCAGGGCCTCGACACGTCGCAACAGCGCCTTCACGCGCGCCTGCAGCTCGGCGACGCTGAACGGCTTGACCAGGTAGTCGTCGGCGCCGACCTCGAGGCCGACGACGCGGTCGAGCTCGGTCGACTTTGCGGTCAGCATCAGGATCGGCAGCGTCGCGGCCGCGCGACGGAACTCGCCGCACAGCACCAGGCCATCGCCGTCGGGCAGCATGCGGTCGAGCACCACGAGGTCGAGATCGCCGGCGGCAAAGCGCGCCCGTGCCTGGGCGGCGTCGGCGGCGACCACCGCGTCGCAGCCGACGTCGGCGAGGTGCTCGCGTACCAGCCGGGCGATATCGGGCTCGTCTTCGACGATCAGGACCCTGCGTTGCATGCGACGATAGTAGCAAGGGCCGGCATCCGGCCGGGGCGTGGCCCGGCCGGTGGTGCCGCGCTCCGGTCTACATCTTCTTGCCCATCTTGCCGTCGTCCATGCCCTTCTCGTTCATCATGTCCTCCTTGGCCATCGCGTCCTTCGACATGGTCTCCTTCATCATCTCCTTCTCTTTCATCATGTCGTCCTTGGCCATGGCATCTTTCGACATGGTCTCTTCCGTCATGCCCTTGTCCTTCATCATGCCGTCCTTGGCCATGCCGTCGCCGCTCATCGACTTGGTCTCGCCCATCGTCTTGTCCATCATCGTCTCGCCGGCAGGTGCCGTGGCGGACATCAGCAGCAGGCCGCTGGCGACCAGGACGGTCAGGGTGGTGTTGCGCAGGTTCATCGCTCGATCTCCGTGTTGGATTGGCAGGGAGGATTGAAACCCGCCGCGGTCACCCACGCTTCACGCGGATCTCACGATTCGGTCACGCCGCGCAGCGACCGCGCCGACCCAGTAGAATCGTCCTGCCACCGCCGCCAAGAGCCAGGCCATGACCCGCGCCACAGACGCACCACTCGACGACCTGCTGCGCGACGCCCTCGGCAGTCGTCACCCCCTGCTCTACCTGCACTCCCCCGACGAGGCGCGGGTCCTCGCGGCCCTCGAGCGCGTCGTCGCTGAACGCGGGGTGCCCCTGCGCGAATGGGCACGCACCGACGCGCCGGGCGGCGCCGACCCGGCCAGCGCCGTGCTCGAGGCTGCCGACGCCGCGGAACCCGGTTTCATGGTGTTCAAGGATCTCGCCGCCGATCTCGAGCAGCCCCTGCTGCAGCGCGCGCTGCGCGATGCCTACTACCGGCTGCGCGAACGGCCCGACTGCCGCCTGCTGATCCTCGACGGCACGCTGGTCGTGCCGCCGTCGCTGCGCGGCAACCTGCAGGTGCTCGAGGTCCCGCCGCCGGCGTCTTCCGAGCTGGCGGCATTGCTGGACGAACTGCTCGATGCCGACGCAACGCCCGACGAGGCGTCTCGCGAACTGCTGGTCCAGGCGCTGCGTGGCCTCGGCCTCGACGAGGCGCGCCACGTGCTGCACGCGGTGTTCGCCGGCGGGGCGCCGTCACCCGAGCGCATCCTCGACGCCGTGCAGCAGGCCAAGCGCACCCTCGCCGCGGGCGGGGACTACCTCGAGTACGTGCTGCCCGATCGCGACCTGGCCGGGATCGGCGGCCTCTCCAACCTCAAGGAGTGGATCACCACCCGTGCAGGCCTGTTCGGCCAGCGCGCGGTCGACGCCGGCGAACCGGTGCCGCGCGGCCTGCTGGTGATGGGCGTCAGCGGCTGCGGCAAGAGCCTGGTCGCCAAGGTGCTGGCGCGCGAGTGGCGCGTGCCGCTGTTCCGCCTCGACATGAACCGCGTCTTCTCGGGCGCCTACGGCAACCCGGAGGCGACCTTTCACCGCGCGCTGCGCACCGTCGAGTCACTGGCCCCGGTGGTGCTGTGGATCGACGAGATCGAGAACGGCCTCGGCTTCACCGGCCCGGGCAAGGGCGAGACGACCCACCTGTTCTCGGCGTTCCTCACCTGGATGCAGGAAAAGCCGCCGCTGGTGTTCGTCGCCGCGACCGCCAACCGCATCGAGGACCTGCCGGCCGAGATGATCCGCAAGGGTCGCTTCGACCAGGTCTTCTTCGTCGACCTGCCCGACGCCGGCGAGCGGCGCGAACTGCTCGAGATTCACCTCGCACGCCAGGCCACCGACCCTGCCGCGTTCGACCTGGTCGCGCTGGTGCGTGACACCGACGGCTGGAACGCCGCAGAGATCGAGCAGGCGGTGATCGCCGCGCGCACCCAGGGCCTGCACGAGGCGCGGCCGTTCAACAGCGCCGACCTGCGCGCCGTCGCACGCCGCGTGGTGCCGCTGTCACGCACCATGAGCGAGCAGATCAAGACGCTGCGCGACTGGGCCTGGGATCGGGCGACGCCCGCCTCGCGCGGCAAGGGCACCGACGCGGTCACGCTCGGCGACGAGGAACTGGCCTGAGCCGCGTGGCGTGATCCCCGCCCCCGCCGTGCTGCGTGGCTGGCTGGCCCGGCTGGTGCTGGCCGTGGCGCTGCCGGCCGCCGTGCTGACCGCTGCCCGCCTGCTGCAACTGCAGTCCGCGCACCTTCCGGAGAACGTCGGCGCGCTGCTGCCGTGGCTGCCGTACCTGCTGCTCGGCCCGGGGCTGCTGCTCGCGCTGCTGTTCGGCCGCGGCCGCGCGTTCTTCCTGCTGCTGCTGCTGGCCGGTTTCTACTGGGTCCTCAGTCAGCCGCTCGGCTGGCGCGTGCACGGCGCACGCCTCGATGCCGACGCGCTGCGCCTCGGACTGGCATGCCTGCTGCCGCTCAACGTCGCGGCCTTCGCCTGGCTCGGCGAGCGCGGCGTCTTCACCCGTCATGGTGCGCTACGCTGCGCGGGCGTCTTGCTGCAGATCGGTCTGCTCGCGGTGCTCGCCACCTCGCGCCCACACCTCGTCACCGCGCCACTGCAGGCCTCGCCGCTCGGCCTGCCGACCACGCTGGTCGGCGGCCTGCTGGGCGAACCGGCGTGGCTGGCCATCGTGCTCGGCGCGGTGCTGTTGCTGCTGCGCTTCGTGCTGAGCCGCGAGAGTTTCGCCTTCGACCTCGTCGGCGTCCTGGTCGCACTGGGGCTGCTGCTGCGCTTCGCCAGCGAGCCCGCGGCCGTGGCGCTCTACGCCACCGCGGCCGGCTTGCTGGTGCTGGTCGCCATCGTGCGCGACTCCCACCGCATGGCCTTCCGCGACGAGTTGACCGGGCTGCCCGGGCGCCGCGCATTGCAGCAGGAGCTGCCCAAGCTTGGCTCGCGCTACGCCATCGCGATGCTCGATGTCGACCATTTCAAGAAGTTCAACGACCGCCACGGCCACGACGTCGGTGACCAGGTGCTCAAGCTGGTCGCCGCGCGGATGCGCGCGGTGCGTGGCGGCGGGAAATCCTACCGCTACGGCGGCGAGGAGTTCACCGTGCTGTTCCCGGGCAAGGACGTGGACCAGGCCAGGCCCCACCTGGAACAGCTGCGCGAGGCGATCGCCGAGAGCACCTTCCACCTGCGCGGCAAGCAGCGGCCTGAGGTCGAACGCCGCAAGCAGCCGCGCAAGGGGCGTCCGGCAACCAGCCGAGGGCGCGCCGTCTCGGTGACCGTGAGCATCGGCGTCGCCGAACGCGACGCGCACCACCCGACCCCCGAGGAGGTGATGAAACGGGCCGACCAGGCGCTCTACCTGGCCAAGGGCGCGGGACGCAACCGGGTCTCCGGCTGAAACCGTCTCAGTCGCGCTTCAGGGCCATGCTGCCGCTGCCCAGGAACAGGATCGCCAGCGCACCGAACAGATAGAGCCCCTGCAGCTCGAGCGCCCAGCCGCCGTGCTGGGTCAGCATGAACAGCTCACCGGTGTGCACCAGCACGATCGCGAACACCATGTTACCGGCCATCAGCAGGCCTCCGATGCGTGTGTAGACACCGAGGATCACCATCAGCGGCGCAACCACCTCGCCGAGGAACACGCCGTAGGCGATGAACTGCGGCAGGCCGATGCCCGCGAGCTGGCTGCCGATGTACTTCAGCGACCCTGGGTTGAGCAGTTTCGCGACACCGTGGAACAGCATGAGCACACCGACGACCAGGCGCAGGATCAGCTTGCCGAGGTCATCGTTCTTGAACAGTTTCATCACCGGGACAGCTCCGGGCCGGGAATCGGCCAGTTGTGGATTTTCATCGAGCCTGGGTGGGGGCTACGCCTGCCGGTCCACGCGCCGCGAGGGGACTCCGACGGTGCCGGTGACGAATGCGCCTGACGACCTGCCACAACGCCACGGCATGGAAGACGACGCAGGCGGCCAGCAGCAGCCATCCGATCAGTTGACCCATGCCTGCAAGCTAGTCGCTGGCCGAACCGCGGTCAAAGGCGCCGTTCAGCGCGGCTTGCGTGGCTCGGGCAGCATCAGCAGGCGCTCGAGGTTGGCGGCGCAGTTCTCCTCGGTCACGAACGGCATCGACTGCATGGTCGCCTGGCGCAGCACGCCGCGCAGGTAGGCCTGCTCGCGCTCGCTGAAGCAGCGCCGCGACCACTGCGCGACCCGGTCCGGCACCAGCAGGTCGAACACGTCGTCGGCGATCACGCCCTTCATGCGGCACGCGGTGACCCGGGCCAGCGGATCGATGACACGGAAGCGGGTGCTGAAGTTGCCGGGAGCGAGCAGCGCCTCGCAGGTGGGTGGCAGCAGCGATTCGTTCTGCGCAGCCGCTGGGGCGGCCAGCAGCAGGCCGACCAGTGCCGCGACAAGGGCGGCCACGCTGCCCCGGCTCAGTGACCGAGGATCTGGCTCAGGAACAGCTTGGTGCGATCCTGCTGCGGGTTGTTGAAGAACTCGTGGGGCTCGTTCTCCTCGACGATCTCGCCGGCGTCCATGAAGATCACGCGGTTGGCCACGGTCTTGGCGAAGCCCATCTCGTGGGTCACGCAGATCATGGTCATGCCGGTCTCGGCGAGCTCGATCATGGTGTCGAGCACCTCCTTGATCATCTCCGGGTCGAGTGCGGAGGTCGGCTCGTCGAAGAGCATGATCCTGGGATTCATGCACAGCGAGCGGGCGATGGCGACGCGCTGCTGCTGGCCGCCCGAGAGCTGCCCGGGGTACTTGTTCGCCTGCTCGGGGATCTTGACCTTCTCGAGGTAGCGCATCGCGACCTCCTCGGCCTCGCGACGCGGCATCTTGCGCACCCAGATCGGCGCCAGCGTGCAGTTGTCGAGCACGGTCAGGTGTGGGAACAGGTTGAAGTGCTGGAACACCATGCCCACTTCCTTGCGGATCTGCTCGACGTGCTTGAGGTCGCCGGTCAGTTCGGTGCCGTCGACGATGATCTGGCCGCGCTGGTGCTCCTCGAGCCGGTTGATGCAGCGGATCATGGTCGACTTACCGGAGCCGGACGGACCGCAGACGACGATGCGTTCACCCTTGTGCACGGTCAGGTTGATGTCCTTGAGCACGTGGAACTTGTCGTACCACTTGTGCATGCCGCGCAGCTCGATCATCACGTCGTCGATGGCGGGCTGCTGGTGCGTGGCTTGTTCGCTCATGGGGCGGCTCCGATGTCGGTGCGCATCAGCGCTTGTGGCCGGTGTGCAGCTTGCGCTCGATGTGCATGCTGTAACGCGAGAGGCTGAAGCAGATGATCCAGAAGACCATCGCGGTGAAGGCGTAGCCCTCTGTAGAGAATCCGAGCCAGTTCGGGTCGTTGAGGGCGTTCTGGATCATGCCGAGCAGTTCGAACAGGCCGATGATCAGCACCAGCGTGGTGTCCTTGATCAGCGCGATGAAGGTGTTGACGATGCCCGGGATCACGATCTTCAGTGCCTGCGGCATGATGATCAGAGCGGTCTTCTTCCAGTAGCCAAGGCCGAGCGCATCGGCCGCCTCGTACTGCCCTTTCGGGATCGCCTGCAGGCCACCGCGCACCACCTCGGCCATGTAGGCCGACTGGAACAGCGTGATGCCGATCAGCGCCCGCATCAGCTTGTCGAAGGTGACGCCCTCGGGCAGGAACAGCGGCAGCATCACCGAGGACATGAACAGCACGGTGATCAGTGGCACACCGCGCCAGAACTCGATGAACACCACGCAGACCGCCTTGACGATCGGCATGTCGGTGGCGCGCCGGCCGAGCGCGAGCAGGATGCCGAGCGGCAGGGCCGCGACGCAGCCGATGCCGGCCAGGATCAGGGTCAGCGACAGGCCGCCCCACTTGGTGGTCTCGATCACCTCGAAGCCGAACCAGGCACCGTCGAGGAAACCGTAGGCGATGAACGGGTAGACGAAGATGATGAAACCGCCGAGCCAGGTCTTCCACGGGAAGGCCTTGAGGAACAGCGGGATCATCAGCAGGAACAGCGTCCCGTAGATCAGGTCGATGCGCCACTGCTGCGCTTCGGGGTAGAAGCCGTACATGAACTGGTTGAAGCGCACCGAGACGAACACCCAGCAGGCACCGTCTGAGGTGCAGTCCTCGCGCGAAGTCCCGGTCCAGTCGGACGAAATCAGGGCCCAATCGATCAGCGGCGGCAGCATCAGCCAGAGCAGGTAGGCCACCACCACGGTCAGGAGGCTGTTCAGCCAGCTGGAGAAGAGGTTGCGCCGCAACCAGCCGATGGCTCCGATCTCGGTGATCGGCGGCGGCAGGTCCGGGCCGCGCTCGAATTGCTTGGTATCCACGCTAGCGCTCCCGCAACGCCATCTTGGCGTTGTACCAGTTCATGAACAGCGAGATCGTCAGGCTCAGGCTCAGGTAGACCGCCATGGTCATGGCGATGATCTCGACCGCCTGGCCGGTCTGGTTGAGCGTGGTGCCGGCGAACACCGCGACCAGGTCGGGATAACCGATCGCCGCGGCCAGCGACGAGTTCTTGGTCAGGTTCAGATACTGGCTGGTCAGCGGCGGGATGATCACGCGCATCGCCTGCGGAATGATGATCAGCTGCAGCAGCTTGGACTCGCGCAGGCCGAGCGCGCGGGCGGCCTCGGTCTGGCCGTGGGAAACCGACTGGATCCCTGCACGCACCGTCTCGGCGATGAACGTGCCGGTGTAGACGGTGAGCGCGAGCGTCAATGCGAACAGTTCTGGCAGCACGCTCAGGCCGCCCTTGAAGTTGAAGCCACGCAGTTCCGGGTACTCCCAGGTCAGCGGGTTGCCGGCGGCCAGGAACGCAACCAGCGGCAGGCCGACCAGCAGACCGAGCGAGGCCCAGACGGTGTGGAACGGCTGGCCGGTGGCGTCCTGGCGACGGTGCGCCCAGCGCACCATGAAGAACACCGCGACGATCGCGATGATCAGTGCCGCGACCACCAGGCCGAAGCCGTCCTCGGTGACCGGGCGCGGCATGAACAGGCCGCGGTTGTTAAGAAAGAAGACCTCGCCCAGCGCAAGGCTCTCCCTGGGCCGCGGAAAGTTGATGCCGACGGCGAAGTACCAGAAGAAGATCTGCAGCAGCAGTGGGATGTTACGGAAGATCTCGATGTAGGCGGTCGCGACCCGTGCGACCAGCCAGTTCTTCGACAGCCGCGCGACGCCCATGACGAAACCAAGCAGTGTTGCGAAGAAGATGCCGAGCACCGAGACCAGCACGGTGTTGAGCAGGCCGACGAAGAAGGTGCGGCCGTAGCTGTGGGTCTCGTCGTACTCGATCAGCGACTGGGTGACGCCGAAGCCGGACTCTTTTTCGAGGAAGCTGAAGCCGGTCGAGATGCCACGCTGTTCCATGTTGTACAGCGTGTTGTTGATCAGGTAGAAGCCGAACATCACGACCGCGCCGACCAGCAGCGCCTGGAACACGATGGCGCGGATCTTGGGGTCGTTCCAGGGCGCCGGTTTGCCCGGCGTCATCGCGTCGCTCGGCTGATCACTCATCGGACACGGTCTCGGCGTTGTGGGTGCGTGGGACGCGGAACGTTATGCAGTAAGGGTGCGGGGCGGGGTCACGCGACCCCGCCCCGACTTCACTCAGCGAATCGGCGGTGCGTACTGGATGCCGCCGTTGTTCCACAGCGCGTTGAGGCCGCGGGAGATCTTCAGCGGGCTGCCGGAACCGACGTTGCGCTCGAACGCTTCGCCGTAGTTACCGACCTGCTTGACGATGTTGTAGGCCCACTCGTCGGCGAGACCGAGGCCCTCGCCCTTGATGCCCTCGAGACCGAGCAGACGGCGGATGTTGGGATCCGAACTGCCCTTCATCTCGTCGACGTTCTTCGAAGAAACACCGAGCTCCTCGGCGTTGAGCATCGCGTTCAGCGACCAGCGCACGATGTTGAACCAGTCGTCGTCACCCTGGCGCACGACCGGGCCGAGCGGCTCCTTCGAGATCACCTCGGGCAGCACCATCGCACCGTTCGGGTCGGACAGCTTGATGCGCAGCGCATAGAGCTGCGACTGGTCGGAGGTGAGCACGTCGCAACGACCCGCCTCGAAGCCCTTCACGGTCTCGTCGGAGGTGTCGTAGGTGATCGGTTCGTACTCCATCTTGTTGGCGCGGAAGTAGTCGGCGAGGTTCAGCTCGGTGGTGGTGCCGGCCTGGATGCAGACCGAGGCGCCACTGAGCTCCATGGCGCTCTTGACGCCAAGCTTCTTGCTGACCATGAAACCCTGGCCGTCGTAATAGTTCACGCCGGCGAAGTTCAGACCGAGGTTGGAGTCGCGGGTCAGCGTCCAGGTGGTGTTGCGCGAGAGCATGTCGATCTCGCCCGACTGCAGCGCGGTGAAGCGCTCTTTGGCGGTCAGCGGTGAGAACTTGACCTTGCCGGCATCACCGAACAGGGCGGCGGCGACGGCCTTGCAGACGTCGACGTCGAGACCACCCCAGTTGCCCTTGTCGTCGGCAACCGAGAAGCCGGGCAGGCCGGTGGAAACGCCGCACTGGACGAAGCCCTTGGCCTTGACGGCGTCGAGCGTCTCGCCCGCCTGGGCCGTGCCTACGGCGATCGACAGTGCAAGCGCCGGAATGGCAGATACGAGGAGTTTTTTCATCTGATACACCTTATTTTCTCTGGTGGTGAAAACGCCGTGTTTAGGCACGACCATCGTACGCGCCCATCCTTGGGTTACCAAAACGAGACGTCGCCCGGGTCGGCGCGGGGCACCGATCGGCAAACGATGCGGGTGCATGGCCGGAACCGGCGGGAAACCGCCTCCCTGTTCCTTTCATGCGATTGCCATCAACGGTAGTCCATTTTGGCCAGCCATGCGCGCATGTCCATTGATGGAAGACAATAACCGCAATGAAATGAGGCATCTCAACCGGGCAGCTTGAGGGTCTCACGGGCGTTGCGCGTGGTCTGTTCAGCGACCTCCCGCGGGCTGCAATCGCGCACTTCAGCGAGTGCCTCGAGCACCTCGGGCAGGTAGGCGGGGCTGTTGCGCTCGCCACGGTGGCTGGCCACGGCGAGGTCCGGGGCATCGGTCTCCAGGACCGGAGCCTCGTCCGGCAGGTCGCGTGCCAGCGTGCGCAACTTCCGCGAACGCTCGAAGGTCAGCATGCCGCCGAAACCGAGACGGAAGCCGAGATCGAGGTACTGCCCGGCCTGTTGCAGGCTGCCGTTGAAGGCGTGCGCGATGCCGCCCGGCACCGGCGTGCGCCGCAGCGCGGCGAGCATCTCGTCGTGCGCCTTGCGCACGTGCAGCAGCACCGGCAACTGCGCCGCGGCCGCGATCGCCAGCTGCGCGTCGAGCAATGCGCGCTGGCGGTCGCGGTCGAGGTCCGGCACGAAGTAGTCGAGACCGATCTCGCCGACCGCGACCGCATCCCCCAGGGCCAGCTCCTCCTCGAGCGCCCGCAGATCGGCATCGGCATGGTCGGCGACGTAGACCGGGTGCAGGCCGAACGCGACGTGCAGGTCGGCGTGGGCAGCGCACAGCGCACGCAGACGCGGCCAGCCGGCGGCCGCGATCGCCGGCACGACGATGCCGCGCAGCCCCGCGGCGCGGCTTGCCGCGAGCACCGCGTCGCGGTCGGCGTCGAAGGCGTCGACATCGAGGTGACAGTGGGTGTCGATCAGCTCCAGTGCACCGCTCCCGGTCCCCGGCTCAGACCAGTGTAGGCCGCGCCCCGGGGCGTGCCCGCCCTACGCGCCGGATCACCAGGCGGTTGAGCAGGTGTCCCGCGGCGACCATGCCGAAGCTGGCGGTGACGGTGACCACCGAGCCGTAGCCCGAGTCGCAGTCCAGCGTCGCGCCGTGCACGCCGGGCTTGTGGTGGCCGACGCTGCCGTCGGCTCGCGGATAGAGCGGCTGCTCGGTCGAGAACACGCAGTCGACGCCGAAGCGCCGTTTCGGGTTCCGCGTCCAACCGAACTCGCTGCGCAGGCGCGAGCGCACCTTGGCCGCCAGCGGATCGTTCCAGGTGCGGCTGAGGTCGGCGACCTCGATCCGCGTCGGGTCGGTCAGTCCGCCGGCACCGCCGGTGGTGACGACCGCGATCTTGCGCCGTCGGCAGAACTGCACCAGCGCCGCCTTGAAGCGGATCGCGTCGATCGCATCGATGACGCCGTCGAGGTCGGCGAGGTGGCGCTCCAGCGTCGCCGGGGTCAGCGGCTCGTCACGTGCATCGACCACGCACGCCGGGTGGATCGCGGCGATGCGCTCGGCGAGCACCGCGACCTTGGCGCGGCCGAAGCTGCCGTCGAGGGCGTGCAGCTGGCGGTTGACGTTGGACGGTGCGACGTCGTCGGGATCGATCAGGCGCAGCCGGCCGACCCCGCTGCGCGCCAGCGCCTCGACGGCCCAGGAGCCGACACCACCGACCCCGACCACGCCGATCGCCAGATCGCGTATCGCCTCCGCGCCGGCCCGGCCGTAGAGCCGGGCCACCGCGGCGAAGCGCGCGGCGTGGTCGTCGATGGCGTCGTTCATGCCGGTGTCCACCTGGGCTTCGCGGGTGGGCCACACCCGACCCGTGCATGGTAATCGCATCCGTGCCGCGCGGCGCACGCCTTTACACCGGAAGGGGTGCTGGCTAACTTGGCGCGCAGACGGTGGCATGGAATCCTCCCGCTGCCACGGAGTCCAATCCACTTCATGCAATTCGCCAGACTCAAGCGCCTCGCACCACCGGTCGCGATCCTCGTCGCCGCGTTCGCCGTGTTCGCCTGGCTGCGCGCCAGCAAACCGGAGCAGGCACCGCCGCAGCCGCAGGAGAAGGTGTGGCGCGTCGAAATCGCCGAGGCCGCACCGGCGCGTCGCTCCCCGGCGCTGACCCTCTACGGCCGCGTCGAGACCCCGACCCGGGTGCGCCCCGCAGCACCCGGGGCCGGGGTGGTGACCGAGGTGCCGGCGCGCGAAGGACAACGCTTCACCACCGGCACACTGCTGCTGGCGCTCGACTCGCGCGACTTCGCCCCGGGCGTGGCCCAGGCCCGCGCCGAACTCGCCGACCTCGAGGCCCAGCTCGATGCCGAGCGTCTTCGGGTCCGCGCCGACCGCACGGCCCTGGAGCAGGAGCGCGTGCTTCTGGCGCTGGCCGAGGCGGCGGTCGAGCGCGCACAGCGGCTGAAATCACGCGAGCTCGGCTCGGACACCGCGCTCGACGATGCCAGCAGCACACTGGGCCGCCAGCGCCTCGCGGTGACCACGCGCCGGCTGGCGGTCGACAGCGCCGACGCCCGCCTCGCGCAGCTCGAGGCGCGCCGGTCACGCCAACAGGCCACGCTCGAGGCGACCGAGCTGGCGCTCGAGCGCAGCCGCGTCGTGGCACCGTTCGACGGCATCGTCGCCACCGTGCATGTCGCGCCCGGCGACCGTGTGCAGGCCGGCAACGCGCTGCTCGAGATCTACCCGGTCGACGCGCTCGAGGTGCGGGCACGGGTCGCGCAGCGCTTCCAGCAGGAGCTGCTGGTCGCGCTCGAGGAGGGCAATTCGCTGCGGGCGCGCGTCAAGATCGCCGGTCGCATGCACGAGCTGCCCCTGACCCGCGTCGCCGGGATCGGCGATCCGAGCGGCATCGACGTCTTCTTCGCGCTGCCGAACGCCACCGGCGTGCGCCTCGGGGCGCTGCTCGACCTGGCGCTGCTGCGCCCGGCGGTCGAAGACGCCGTGGTCGTGCCGTACCGCGCGCTGTACGGCAACGGGCGCGTCTACCTGCTGCGCGACGGACGCATGGCGGGGGTCGACGTCGAACTGCTCGGCCCGGCGGCCGACGGCGATGTGTCGCTGGCACTGGTGCGCGGTGCCGAGCTCGCCGCGGGTGACCGGGTCATCGTCACCCATCTTCCGAACGCCATCGACGGCCTGCCGGTGCAGCCGCTGGCACGGTGAGCACGTCACGCGACCTGCTCGGCACGTTCGCCCACCACCGCGTCGCGGCGAACCTGCTGATGGTGCTGATGCTGCTCTCCGGCGTCTTCGCGCTGCGCCAGCTCAACGTCCAGTTCTTCCCCGATTTCGAGCTCGAGGTGGTCACCGTGACCACGGCGTGGAGCGGCGCCAGCGCCGAGGATGTCGAGATCGGCATCACCCTCCCCCTCGAGCAGCGGCTGCGCACCGTCGATCACCTCGAGGAGATGAGCTCGACCTCAGCACCGGGCACCTCCGGTATCACGCTCGAGTTCGACGAGGGCACCGACATGGTGCTCGCGCTGGAGCAGGTCAAGCAGCGCGTCGACGATTTCCTCAACCTGCCGGGCGACGCCGAGGACCCGGTGGTGATCCACCCGGCACGCTACGAGCCGGTCGCCAGCCTGCGCCTGAGCGGCCCGGAGGACCTCGGCGAGCTGCGCCGCCTGGCACGGCGCATGGAGCGCGAGCTGCTCGCGCGTGGCATCGATCGCATCGACATCGACGGCCTGCCCGACGAAGCGATCCGCATCGCTTTCGACCCGGTCGACCTGCAGCGCCTCGGCCTCGATCTGGAGGAGGTCGCCGCGCGCATCGACCGCCTGAGCCGCGACCTGCCGGCCGGGCTGGCCGGCAGCGACGACAGCGCGCGCGAGCTGCGCAGCCTCGACCAGCGCCGTGACCCGGCCGGCTTCGCGAATCTGCCGCTGGTCGGCGAGGGTGCCGCGCGCATCGACCTCGGCGCGGTCGCGCAGATCACCCGCGAGCCGATGGAGCGCCAGCCCGAGATCAGCGTCGGTGGCCAGCGCGCCATCGTGCTCAAGCTGTCGCGCACCGCCGCCGGCGATTCGCTGGAGGCGGCGCGCGTGCTCGACGCGTGGTTCACCGAGACCCGGCCAACGCTGCCGCCGGGTGTCGAGCTCGAGGTGTTCAGCGAACGCTGGGAGCTGATCCTCGACCGCATCAACGTGCTGCTCAAGAACGGCGCGGGCGGCCTGCTGCTGGTGCTGATCACGCTGTTCCTGTTCCTCTCCGGGCGCGTCGCCTTCTGGGTCGCGGTCGGCATCCCGGTCTCGTTCATGGCCACCCTGGCGGTGCTCTACCTGGCCGGCGGCAGCATCAACATGGTCAGCCTGTTCGCGCTGATCATGGGGCTCGGCATCATCGTCGACGACGCCATCGTGGTCGGCGAAGACGCCCAGGCGCACCACGACATGGGCGAGGACCCGCTGCGAGCCGCCGAGGGCGGAGCCCGGCGCATGCTCGGCCCGGTGCTCGCGTCGTCGCTGACCACCGTCGCCGCGTTCCTGCCGCTGATGCTGGTCGGTGGCGTGATGGGCAACATCCTGTCGACCATCCCGCTGGTGATCGTCAGCGTGATCCTCGCCTCGCTGATCGAGAGTTTCCTGATCCTGCCGGGCCACCTGCGCGGCGCCTTCCGCCACGCCCACCAGCCCCGCCCCCTGCGCGAGCGCCTCGACGCGGCGTTCGAACGTTTCCGCGAGCAGCGCTTCCGTCCGCTGATCGACCTGGCGCTGCGCCACCGCGCCAGCACGCTCGCTGTCGCGGTGGCCTGCCTGGTGCTCGCGGTCGGCCTGCTCGCCGGCGGGCGCCTGAGCTGGGTCTTCTTCCCGTCGCCGGAGTCGACCACGCTGAACGCCAACGTGCGCTTCGTCGCCGGCACGCCGCGCGCCACGGTCGACCGCTTCCTCGCCCACCTGGAGACGACGCTCAAGGCCACCGACGCCGATCTCGGCCCCGGCGTACTGGCCACCCACTACGTCTCGCACGGCGCCTCCACCGGACGTGGGCGCAGCCGCGACGGCGAGCGCATCGGCGGGCTGTTCGTCGAGCTCGTCGCGCCCGACGCGCGCACGGTGCGCAACCGCGAGTTCATCAATGCCTGGCGCGAACGGGTCGCGGTGCCGCATGGCGTCGAGAGCTTCACGATCAGCGAGCAGCGCACCGGCCCGGTCAGTCGCGACCTCGAGATCCGGCTCGCCGGTGACGATCCCGAGCGGGTCAAGCAGGCGGCGCTGGCGCTGGGCGAGGCGCTCGCCGCGTTGCCCGGGGTGAGCGCCATCGACGACGACCTGCCCTATGGGCGCGAACAGCTGATCTACCGGCTCAGCCCGGCTGGACACGCGCTCGGCCTGACCATCACCGACCTCGGCCGGCAGTTGCGTGCCGCCTACGACGGCCTGCGGGTGCAGCGCTTCCAGGACGGTCCCGACGAGGTCGAGGTGCGGGTCGAGCTGAGCCGCGAGATCCAGCGTCGCATGCGCCACCTCGAGCAGCTGCCGATCCAGCTGCCCGACGGGCGCTTCGCGCCGCTTGGCAGCGTCGCCGACTGGACCTCGAAGCGCGGCTTCGAGACGCTGCGCCATGCCGACGGCCGCCTGGCGGCGACGGTCACCGCCGACATCGACAGCGCGGTCAACAACACCGAGCGCGTAACCCAGGCGCTGGCTGACGGAACGCTGCCACGGCTGGCCGCGCTGTACGGCGTGGAGTTCTCGCTCGAGGGCGGCACGGCGCGCCAGGCCGACGCGCTCGGCGACCTGCGCACCGGCATGCTGCTCGGGCTGCTGCTGATCTACATCGTGCTCGCGTGGGTGTTCAGCAGCTACGGCTGGCCGCTGATCGTCATGAGCGCGATCCCGTTCGGCCTGACCGGCGCGGTGTTCGGTCACTGGCTGCTGGGCATGGACCTGACGCTGCTGTCGCTGTTCGGCTTCTTCGGCCTGTCCGGCATCGTGGTCAACGACTCGATCATCCTGGTGACCTTCTACCAGCGCCTGCGCAACGAGGGCTATGCGGTGCACGAAGCGCTGGTCGAGGCGGCCTGCCAGCGCCTGCGCGCGGTGCTGCTGACCTCGCTGACCACCATCGCCGGGCTGACGCCGCTGCTGTTCGAGACCTCGACCCAGGCACAGTTCCTGATCCCGATGGCGGTGTCGATCGCCTTTGGCCTGGCGTTCGCGACACTGCTGATCCTGCTGGTGGTGCCGACCATGCTGTCGATCTACGAACAGCTGCACGCGCGCTACGCAGGGACGCTGGCAGACCAGCCCACCTGACCGGGGTCAGCGCAGCCCGCGAACCCGCCCCCTACCCTTGTCGCGAGCCCAGACCAGGAGCCGAGAGATGGACGACCGCACGCAAACCGAGATCGAGGCCGCCGCGTTCCGTGGCCTGGTGGCGCACCTGCGCGAGCGCACCGACGTGCAGAACATCGACCTGATGAATCTCGCCGGGTTCTGCCGCAACTGCCTCGCCAAGTGGTACCGAGCAGCGGCCGCCGAGCGCGGCGTCGAACTCAGCGACCCGGAAGCGCGCGAGATCATCTACGGCATGCCGTTCCCGGAATGGAAGGCGCAGTATCAGGCCGAGGCGAGCGCGGAGCAGATGCAGCGCTTCGACGAGACCAAGCCGCTGCACGCCAAGATCAGCGGGCATCTCTGAACGGACGTTCCGGATGCGTCCATCCCGGACGCCCCGGAACACGGCAGGACAAGACGCGGTCTCGTCCTGCCTCCATTTCGCGCTGGTGCGCGAAATGCCGACACATCCCTGTGTCGGGGCCGCCCTGGCTTGGTCTCGGCACGCCGACCCAGATCACTCTACGAAGAGCGTCAGCACCCCGGTGTAGCCGTACAGGCGGCCGTTGTAGATCTCGCCGTTGGCGAAGAATCCGACCAGTGGAAAGTCGCCGAGGCCTTCCTGGATCGCGCGCAGCTCCTCGGACTGGTCGCCGAACTGGTGACGGCCGCGACCGACGCAGCTGACGTAGACGCCACCGCGCGGCGTGCGCCCGTCGAGGCGCGCCGTCAGACGCTGCAGCATCCGCTCGAGATCGGCGCGCGCGGTGTTGCCGTCACGGCGGCAGAACATCAGCTGCTCCTGGCCCTCGAGGTCGTCGCCGACCGCGACCAGTCCCTGCTTCGGGTCGAGGCCGACCAGGTTGCGCACCAGGTAGTCGCCGGTGTCGGTGTGCGGCACCGGCAGCGCGGCGAAGATGTAGCCACCCATGCGCTGCAGGTCGCGCGCGATCACCTCGCCGACATCCTCGCGCAGCACCTCGAGCGCCGGGCGGCCGTCGAGGCGCACGGCGATGTTGCGGTGCGTCTCGCTGAGCGCGTGCACCGGGCCGAGTGGTGAGCAGCCCTGGGTGTGGTCGGTCAGCACGCCGACCGCGTTGTCGAACAACACCCCGGAGAGACCGCCACGGCGCACCTCACCGGCGACCTGCGCATGGACCGTTTCGGAGGCACTCAAGCCGCCGTTGGCGAAGCCGATCGCGGCGTGGTTTGCGAGCTGCGCGAGCAGCAGCGGCGTGGCCGCGTCGGTCGGGTCGCCGTGCAGCAGCGCGAAGACGCCTTCGCGCCCGGCGAGCCACGCCTCGACCTCGGGCGGCACCAGGTCGCCGTCAGGGGCGACGAGCTGGAACTGTCCGCGCGGCAGGTCGCCGACCATCACCGCGAGCGCCGGGGTGTCGTAGATCTCGCGACCGGTCACCGCCAGGCCGTCGCCGACGGTGCCGATCCAGGTCACTCCGGGATGCGCCGCGCGCAGCACCTCGAGCGCCTCGCCGAGCCGGCCGCCGATGGCCCCGGTGGCGTACAGCAGCCCGAGAGACGCGCCGTCGGGCAGCGGCTCGAGCTGCTCGAGGCAGCGCATCGCGAGCGTGGCCGGTGCATCACCTTCGGCCCAGGTGAACGGAAACGGGGGCATGCGGGTCCATTGAGCGATCGAGTGACCGCCAAGGGTAGTCAGCGAGGCCGCGCGGCACACTGACACGGATCAGCCGCGTCGGGCGCGGCGCCGCCTCACAGCCCGTGCAACAGCTCCGCCAGCGAGGCCAGCGCGCGGGGCACGCCCACCGAGTTGGTCGACCAGCGGAACACGCGGGGCGACCGTCCTCCAGCGAGCTCGAGCTCGGACTCGAATGCCTCGACCTGGGGCCCGAAGCTCCAGGACGACAGCGGCGCGGCGCGCGCCAGCAGCAGGTCGATTCGCAGGCGTGCGTCGGCGTCGATGCGGCCGATGCGCGGCGGTGCGCTGCGGAAGCTCCCCTTCTCCACCCGGTAGCGTCCGTCGGGTTGCAGTTGCGCTCGATAGAAGTAGTCTCCCGGACCGTGAATCCGGTAGCTGATCGGACCGGGCAATGCCCGGCTGGCACGCTGGAGTTGCAAGTTCATAGTCCGGTCGCCTTGTGCACGAGGGGGAAGTAGAGCCGGTCGGGCAGATGCCGCAACAGGCTCATCCAGGCCGTGAATCGGCGCGGGAAGGCGATCGCGAAGCGCCCGCGGGCGAGGCCGGCGAGGATGCCCTCGGCGGCGTCCTCGGGCTCGATCAGCGCCGGCATCGCGAAATCGTTGCGGTCGGTCAGCGGGGTGCGCACGAAGCCGGGGTTGACCAGGTGCACACCGATGCCGCGCGGCTCGAGATCCAGGTAGAGGGTCTCGGCGAGGTTGATCAGCGCCGCCTTGGTCGGCCCGTAGGCGACCGCGGTCGGCAGGCCGCGGTATCCCGCGACGCTGGCGACCAGCACCAGGCTCGCGCCGGCCCGCCCCTCGAGCAGCGGCAGCGCCGCGGCGACGCTCGCGTAGGCCCCGAGCAGGTTGGTCTCGACGCTCGCCCGCACCTGGTCCAGGTCGAGCTCGTAGCCGCGCATCGGCACGTAGTGGGCGGCGAGGTAGAACACGTGATCGACCCCATTCCACGCCTCGCGCAGGACTGCTGCAGACCCTTCGAGCGCACCGTGCTCCGTGACGTCACACGGCACGGCCAATGCCGAGGTTCGCTCGACCAGGCCGTCGAGGCGCGGCGACGGCCGTGCCGACAGCGCGACCTCGGCGCCGCGCGCGTGCAGCGCCTCGGCCAGCGCCGCACCGATGCCGCTGCTGCCACCGATCAGCCACACCCGGCGGCCGCGCCAGTCGCGTACCGGGACGTTCATCGTCACGGCCCACGCTCCAGCAGCGGTTCCGGTGCGGCACCGCGCCGCTGCGGAAAGCGATACGCCAGCCACCCCAGCGCGGCGAGCTTCAGCAGGCACGGCAGGACCACGTAACCGAGCAGCAGTGGGGCGCGTGCGCTCTCCACGTCGCCCGGCACGTAGCCGAGCAGCGCGACCAGCGGCAGCGCGATGGCCGCGGCGAGACCGAGCGCCAGCTTGAGCACCAGGTTCCAGAGACCGAAGTAGACGCCACCCTGACCGTGCGGGTCCCGCTCCGGGTCGGGGTGGGCGAGGTCGGCGAGCAGTGCGCTGGCGAGCGCGAGATCGGCGCCGAGCGCCAGCCCCGACGCCACGCACAACAGCAGGAAGTAGGGTTCGTCGCCGGGCCCCAGCCACGCCGTGCCCGCAAAGGCCATGACGGCCAACAGCATGCCGGACTGCCAGGCCGCAGGCTTGCCCAGCCTGCGCCCGACTACCACCCAAACCGGCATACCGAGCGCTCCCGCCGCGAAGTACGCGGCAAGGAACGGACCGGCACGGCCTGGCGCGGCCAGGACGTCGGCGACGAAGAAGGGAAACAGGGTCGCGGTCAGCGCGCCGGCACCGGCGCTGAGCAGCAGCACGCCGAGCACCGCGCGCAGCGCCGGGTCACCCCAGGCGCGACGCAAGGCCTGTTTCGTATCGATGGGCGCACGCTGCACAACGGGGAGCGCGCGCGAGAATCCGGGTCGCAGGTAGGGCCAGGCAATCGCCAGGCCCAGCAGGAGCAGCAGCGAGAACACCAGGCTGAAGGGCGCCAGCCCCGCCTGCTCGTCCCCCGCGGCCAGCAGGCCGGGCAGCAGCGCCGCGGCGAGCACCCCGACCAAGCCGATCCCCTCACGGGTGGCCGCCAGCCGCGTGCGCTGGTGCGGATCCGGGTGCAGGTCGGCGACCAGCGCCTGGTAGGCGATGCTCGCCAGGCTGTAGCCAAGCGAGACCACCACCAGGCTCGCCAGCAGCCAGAGGCCGGGATGGACCGTGTCCGGTGGGTGAAACAGGGCAATCATGCCAGTCGCCAGCAACGGCAGCGCGAACGGCAGCGCCCAGCGTCGACCCCGCGCGGCCAGCCGACCGTCGACCAGCACGCCGAGCAGCGGGTCGGTCACCGCATCGACCAGCCGTGCGAGCCCGAGCAGCAGGCCGACCGCACCGAGGCCAAGCGTGGTCGCCTCGACGTAGAAGCGCGGGGCGTGCAGGTAGATCGGCAGCGCCGCCATTGCCAGCGGGAACGCGAACAGGCCGTAGCCGAACAGCTCGACCCGCCCGAGCGTTTTGCGTGCCGTGTCCAAGCGCCCGGGCTCAGCCCTCGCGCACCAGCGTGAACTGGTGCACGTCGATCGAACCGGCGCGGAATCCGGCCTCGCAGTAGGCCAGGTAGAAGGCCCAGAGGCGGCGGAACGACCGATCGTAGCCCCGGGCCTCGAGGGCGTCTCGCGCCGCACCGAAGGCCAATCTCCAGCGCCGCAACGTTTCGGCGTAGTCGAGGCCGAACGCAAAGTCGTCGACCACCCGCCAGCCGGCCTGCGCCGCAAGCGCGTGGAAGCGGCTCGGGGTCGGCAGCATGCCACCAGGGAAGATGTGGCGCTGGATGAAGTCGCTGCGCCTGCGGTAGCCGTCGAACAGGGCCTCGTCGATGGTGATCGATTGCACCACCGCGCGTCCGCCAGGGCGCACCGCGCCGTGCAGACGCGCGAAGTAACCGGGCCAGTGCGACTCGCCGACCGCTTCGAACATCTCGATCGAAACGGCATGATCGTAGACCGTCTCGACGTCACGGTAGTCGAGGTAGTCGTAACGTGACAGTTCGGTGAGCCCGGTGGCCACGGCCTCGCGGCGGGCCCAGCGCAACTGCTCGCGCGAGAGGCTGATGCCCTCGACCAGGCAGCCACGCGTGGACGCCGCGCGACGCGCGAACGCGCCCCAGCCGCAGCCCACCTCGAGCACGCTCTCGCCTGCCACGGCACCGAGCTGATCGAGGATCCGGTCGTGCTTGGCCAGCTGCGCCTCTTCCAGCGTCCGCCCTGGCTCGTCCTCGAAGATCGCTGCCGAGTAGTTCAGCGCCGGGTCGAGCCAGAGCCGGTAGAAGTCGTTGCCGATGTCGTAGTGGGCGCGGATGTTGCGACGGCTGCCGGAGCGGCTGTTGGCACGCAGCCGGTGCAGGCCGTTCAGCACCCGCTGGGCCACGCCGCTGCCGTGGAAGCTGTCATCCAGGGCATCGCGGTTCAGCGCCGCGAAGGTGAGCAGACCGGCCAGGTCGGGGGTGTCCCAGAGGCCATCGCGGTAGGCCTCGCCGAAACCGACGTCGCCACTCCAGGCGAGACGCCAGAAGAGCGCGTTGTCACGCACCTCGAGGCGTGCCTCCGGACCGGGACGTGGACCGGCGAAGCGCAGTCGCTCGCCGCCGGGGAGCTCCAGGTCGAGGCTGCCGTGGGTGATCCGCTCGAGCCGTGACAGCAGAGGGCGCAGCAGCAGCGGGGTAGAGACCGGCGCGGGGGCGGTCTGGGTCGACACACGGGTGGTCATGATGTCGTCTCCTCGAGAGGTGGCAGGGGCTTGCCGTGGAAGGTGACTCCCTTGAGCCAGAGGCGCAGCGCGTGCCAGTGAATGCGGGCGGTCACGGCCAGCGTCTGCAGTGGGGTGCGCACGACAGCGCGCACGAGGTTGCCTCCTGCGAGCGGCTGGAGGTCACCCCACAGCGCGGTGCTCAGCACGCGCTCGCCATCCACATCGTGGCCGATCGAGACCTGCATGCGGCCGGCGTGGCGCACGAAGCGGAAGCGGTACTCGCCCTCGACGTCGAGGAACGGCGAGACGTGGAAGACCTTGCTGGCCGTCAGCACGTCGCCGTGCTGGATCGGGCCACGGTCCTGCCTGTGCACCAGGTAATTGTGGTGTTCGCCGAAAGTGTTGTTGACCTCGGCGACCACGGCGCGCAGGCCGCCATCACGATCGTGGCAAAACCAGAAGCTGACCGGATTGAAGAGGTAGCCGAACAGCCGCGGCATGGTCAGCAGCGTGATCCGGGCGTCGACGCGGGCCAGGCCGTGCCTGGCGAGCAGGTCGCGGATCCACGTCCGGAGCGGCGTGCCGTCTCGCGCACCGTGGTCGCTGCTACGGAAGGCGAGCCACCCGGGACGGTCGACCGCCAGCGTGCGCGGCGTGCTGGCAAGGTCGTCGACGTCGAGCTCCACCGCGAACATCGGGTAAGCGAAACGGTGACGCACCGGCCGGTGCCGGTGGTGCATCACCGTGCCGGTGAGCAGGCGGTGGCCACTCACGCCGCACGCCTCGCGGTCAGCCACGGCGCCTGGACGCCGAGCCGGCGCGCCACGGCGAGGCCGGAGCGCAGGCCGTCCTCATGGAAACCATTGCCGGTCCACGCTCCGCAGTACCATGTATTGCGGTTGCCCTGGATGCCCTCGAGCTGGCGCTGTGCAGCGAGCGCACCGAAATCGAACACGGGGTGATCGTAGGCGTACTCGCCGATGACCTTCTCCTCGGCGATCGGCTGATTGGGGTTCAGTGTCACGATCACCGGGGTCTCGAAAGGCAGTGGCTGCAGCTTGTTGATCCAGTAGCTGACGCTGACCGGACGGTCATCGGGGCCGCCTGCCGCCGCGTGGTAGTTCCAGGCCGACCAGGCACTGCGTTCGGCCGGAAGCACGCTGGCGTCGGTGTGCAGGACAGCGTGGTTGGGCTGGTAGGGAACCGCGCCCAGCAGCTGGCGCTCCTGGGTGTCGGCATCGGCCAGCATGCGCAGTGCCTGGTCCGGGTGGCACGCCACGACCGCGTGGTCGAAGTGGCGCGCGCCCTGGTTCTCGCTGATCACCACGACACGGCGATGCAGCCTGCGCAGCGCCACGACCGGATCACCGAGCCGCACCTCGCCAACCTGCTCGGCCAACCGACGCACGTACTCACGCGAGCCGCCATCGACGGTGTACCACTGCGGACGATTGGTCACCTGCAGCAGCCCGTGATTCAGGCAGAAGCGCGCGAAGCTGGCCAGTGGGTAGTCGAGCATCTCGCCGGTAGGGCAGGACCAGATCGCCCCGGCCATCGGCAGCAGGTACCAGTCGCGGAATTCGCGGCTGAAGCCGTGCGCTTCCAGGTAGCCGCCGAGGGTGACACCCTCCTCCGGGTCGCGTTCCGCCTCGACGCTGGCCATGCGGTTGAAGCGCGGGATGTCGCGCAGCATGCGCCAGAATGCACCACGGAACAGGTTGCGTGGCTGGGCGAAGACCGTGGCGAGGTTGGTGCCGGCCCACTCCACGCCCTCGTCGGCCAGGCGCACGCTGAACGACATGTCGCTCGCGGTGGTCGGCACACCGAGGTGGCTGAACAGGTCGACCAGGTGCGGGTAGGTCTGGTGATTGAAGACCAGGAACCCGGTGTCGACCGGTGCGGTCACGCCATCGATGGTGACATCGACGGTGTGTGCATGACCGCCCAGGTGGTCATCGGCTTCGTAGAGGGTGACGTGGTGCTCCCGGCTCAGCAGCCAGGCGGTTGAGAGGCCGGCGATTCCCGAGCCTATGACGGCGATGTTCATGGTGTCCTCCGGGGCATTAGAGGATGGGTAGGTGACGCTGTGGACGACGGGTGGCAGCCGCCTCCAGATTCCCGGGGCGCCCCGCACCGGCGGGGCGCCCCGGGAATCACGCCGCTCTCAGGTCCTGCATCCGCGTGACGCCGTAACGGCCGACGTAGTTGACGAACCAGGTGTCGAGGTCGGAACGTTCCACGAACGGCCCCACCACGATGCCGTGGTCACGCACGAGGTGGCGGCCTGGAACCGGCAGGTCGCGAACGATTCTGGCGTCTGACGGCCGCATGGCGACGAACCAGCCGCGACTGTCGTGGAACACGCGCTCGGATCGGAAGGACTTGGTCATGTCTGCGTTCTCCTCTTATCTAGTGTCAGAGCAACCTGGTCGTCTCTGAGTTGCCCGTGCTGCTTCTGATGACTCTCTGGCTACCGCCGGGGAAGACTTTCATGTCGTCGTGGAGAAGATTGTAGTAGACAGAGATACGAATGTCTAGGACAAATGCAGTTTTTTATTCTTGCAATCTTGGTCAACCTTATGTATGTTTCATTTATGTCTACTACAGATACCTCTTTGCACATCGCCGCTGTCGAGCGCGACACGGGCATTCCGAAGGACACGCTGCGCGTGTGGGAACGCCGTTACGGTTTCCCGAGGCCGATGCGCAACGACCATGGCGAACGCACCTATCCGCTCGACCAGGTGGCCACGCTGAGGCTGGTCAAGCAGCTGGTCGACTCGGGTTATCGCCCGAACCGTGTGGTGGGCCGGGACGAGGGTGAGCTGCGCGACCTGCTCGGTGCCGCCGAGACCACGCCCGGACCGGACCTCAGTGCCGAAGCGCAGGGCATCGTCGACGCGCTGCGCCGACAGGACCTGGCCCACGTCCAGGAGACCCTGCGCGGGCTGCTGATGCGCCGCGGCCTCGAGCGCTTCGTGATCGACACCCTCGCCCCACTCGCATCCGCCATCGGCGATGCCTGGGCCGGTGGCCGCCTGGCGATCCACGAGGAGCACCTGTTCAGCGAACAGGTCGATCGCCTGCTGAGCCAGGCGATCAGCCAGCTGCCGGTTCAGAACGACCGCGCTCCGACGCTGCTCGGCACGCTGCCGGGCGAACTGCACCGGTTGGGCCTGCGCATGGTGGAGTCGCTCTTCGCCGTACGTGGCCTGCCGTGCATCTCGGTCGGACCGGACGTGCCGGTAGACCAGCTGGTCGATGCCAGCCGCGGCCACCAAGCCGGCTGTGTGGCGCTGTCGATCAGCGCTTGCGGCGCCACCCCGAGCGCGGCGCGTGCCGTGCTCGACCTGCGTAACCAGCTGTCGAACGAGACCATGCTCTGGCTGGGGGGACGCGGCGCCTCACGGCTGCGGCCGCGTCCACCGGCCGTGGTCGAGGTGTTCGAGACCCTGCCCGAGCTCGCAGGACGTCTCGACAGGACCTGAGGAGACACCGATCATGCGACTTCTTGCGCTGTTCCTGACCTTCGCCGCCTGGCTCATGCCCGGCATCCCGGCCCAGGCCGAGTCCGCGTGCCCCGACACGCTCGACTTCAACTTCCGCGCCCTCGGCGAGGAGCGTGAAGTGAATCTGTGCGAGGCCTACCGCGGCAAGGTGGTGCTGGTGGTCAACACCGCCAGTCGTTGCGGCTACACCTACCAGTACGACGGCCTAGAGAAGCTGTACGCCAACTACCGCGATCGCGGCCTGGTGGTGCTCGGCTTCCCGTCCAACGACTTCGGCGGCCAGGAGCCGGGCAGCGAGGCGCAGATCAAGGACTTCTGCCGCAGCACCTACGGCGTCGAGTTCCCGATGTTCGAGAAGACGGGCGCCGCGGCCGGGCGCGCGCACCCCTTCTTCGACCGCCTCGCGGCCGATGGCGGCGGCCACCCGCGCTGGAACTTCCACAAGTACCTTCTGGATCGCGACGGCAGCGTCGTCGCCAGCTGGCGCAGCAGCGTCAAGCCGCTCGACGCCAGCCTGGTCGGGGAGATCGAGGCTCGACTGTGACCGCCGCTTGCAACCCGACCGGAGAGAGCCATGCCCCGCATCCTGACCGCCCTGCTGCTCGTCACCCTGTTGTCCGGCTGCTCCCAGATGCGCATTGAGGAGTACCGCGGTACCGGACCGGCACTGGTCCTCGAGGAGTACTTCGCCGGCCCGGTTCGTGCCTGGGGCCTGGTGCAGGACCGCTCGGGCAAGGTGCGCCGGCGCTTCACCGCCGACATGCACGGCGCCTGGGAGGGCGACATCTTCGTGCTGAACGAGGATTTCGAATTCGACGACGGCGAGCAGATGACCCGCACCTGGCGCATCCGCCGCATCGACGAACACCACTATGAAGGCACCGCCGACGACATCGTCGGCACCGCGCGCGGGCGTGCCGAGGGCATCGCCCTGCAGTGGAACTACACCCTGACGCTCGAGGTCGACGGCCGCGAAGTGGACATCGATTTCGACGACTGGCTGTTCGCCCAAGAGGATGGCGTGGTGATCAACCGCGCGACCATGCGGAAGTTCGGTTTCCGGGTTGGTGAGCTCACGGTCTTCTTCCGCAAGTTGCCGGCCGAGGCCGCGTCGTGAGCGCGCGGCTGCTCGGCCTGGCCATGCTGTTGCTGGCGTCTCCGGTGCTGGCCGACAACGCGCCGCTGCCGGAGCGCTGGCACCACGCCGGCCTCGAGCTCGAGCGCAAGGCGAGCGCCCCGGTCCACTTCGCACGAATCTTCCACGTCTACGACGCGGCGCTCTACGGACCGGTCGAGCTGCCGGCACGCGCGCTGGCCGAGACGCCGGTGACCGCCTGCCTGGTCATCGAGTACCGCATGGACGTCTCCGCCGAGCGCCTGCGCGAGGCGGCCGACACGGTGCTGCGCCGTCAGCAGGTCGACCTCGCGCCGCTCGCCGCGCGCGTCGCGCGCCTGCACGCCGCCTACCGCGACGTTGTGGAGGGCGACCGCTTCACGCTGTGCCACGCACCCCAGACCGGCACCACGCTGCTGCTCAACGGGGAGGCGCTGGTGTCCATCGAGGGCGACGATTTCGCACAGGCCTATTTCGGCATCTGGCTCGGTGAGGAGCCGATCGCCCCGCGCCTGCGCGAAGCGGTGCTCGACGGCGAGGACCGCCTGTCGCGGGCATGACCGGCTGACCGGGATCATTGGCGGGCCGCGACGCGCCGGCTAAGGTGCGCGCGTGGACGACCTGCTTCACTACTTCGCCTACGGCTCCAACCTGCATCCCGAGCGCATGCGCCGGCGGGTTCCGAGTGCCCAGCCGCTCGGCTGCGCGGTGCTGACCGGGCACGTGCTGCGCTTCCACAAGCAGTCGCGCAAGGACGGCTCCGGAAAGTGCGACGCCCACTACACCGGGCGCCCCCAGGACCGTGTCTACGGCGCCGTCTACAGCCTGGCGGCCGCCGAGAAGGCGGCGCTCGATGCCATCGAGGGGCCAGGCTACGAGGTCGCCGAGCGGGTGGTGATCCATGCCGGGACGCAGCGAGCGGTGTTCCTGTACCGCGCGCGCCCGGATGCCGTGCGCAGGGGCCTGCGCCCCTACGACTGGTACCACGCGCTGGTGGTCTCTGGCGCACGCCATCACGGCCTGCCCGAAGCCTACGTCGAGCGGCTGGCGGCGGTCGCCGCGAATCCCGATCCCGATGCCGGGCGTGCCGCGAAGGAGCACGCGCTGCTGACCGCTGGCGCCTGAGCGGTCAGGCGCTTCACGGCCAGCGGGTGAAGCCTAGTTGCGCCCTGCGGTGCGCGGGTCGCGGCCGTCGAGGCGCGCGGCGAGTTCCGGTGCCGGTGCATAGCCGCTGATGATCTCGCCCTTGTCGGTCACCGAGTAGGGCGTGCCGGTCAGGCCGAGTTCCACGCCGAGCTGCATGTGTTCCAGGACCGGGTTGGCGCAATCGCCGCGCTCGACCGGCTGCCCCGCCTTGGCGCGGGTCATTGCGTCGTTGCGATCGCTCGCACACCAGACGTCGACCGCCTTGCGGTACGACTCCGAATCGGGCCCGGCGCGCGGGTAGAGCAGGTAGCGCACGCGGATGCCCATGGCGTTGAGCTGGTCCATCTCGGCGTGCAGCCGCCGGCAGTACGGGCAGTCGATGTCGGTGAAGGTGGTCAGGGTGTGCTTGACCTCTCCCTCCGGCTCGAAGATCACCATCTTCTCCTCCGGGAGTGCGGCGAGCAGCTCGAGGCGTGCGGCACTGACCACCGGTTCGGTCAGGTCGGTGCCCTGCTCGAGGTCGAGCAGCCGGCCCTGCAGCGCGAGCCTGGCGTCGGGGGTGATGTAGACCACCTGGGTGCCGACCACGAGTTCGTAGAGACCGGGCACGGGCGAGGGCGCGATGCGATCCGGCGTGACGTTGGGCAGGCGCTCGGCGAGCGCGGCGCGCAGACGATCCATCTCGGTCTCGGCCGCGAACAGGCCGGAGGCAAGGGTGCTGCCGAGCAGCAGGACGAGCAGGCGTTTCATCGGGGGGCATTCCTCGGGGCGGGTGGTAACCGCGTGTGGGGATTCAGAGTCGCGGGTCGGCTAAAGGTTCAGCGGTCCAGCATGGCACCGGCGTCAGAGCGGCTGCAACTTGGCGTAGGCGAGCATCAGCCACTTGGTGCCGACATCGCGGAAGTTGACCTGCACGCGGGCGCTGGCGCCGTCCCCCTCCAGGCCGAGCACCACGCCGTCACCGAACTTGGCGTGCAGCACCGCCTGGCCGAGGCGAAACGGGGCATCGTCGCGCGTCGCCCGGGCGCTGACCGGGCGGGTCACGGCACCGCGCAGGCGCACCTCCTGCAGCAACTCCGTGGGGATCTCGGACAGGAAGCGCGAGGGTGGCGCGACGCTCTCGCTGCCGTGCAGACGACGCCGCTCGGCGTAGGTCAGGAACAGGTGCCGCATCGCCCGGGTCATGCCGACGTAAGCCAGGCGCCGCTCCTCCTCCAGGCGCGGCGCATCGTGCAGTGACAGGTTGTGCGGAAACAGCCCCTCCTCCATGCCGGCCAGGAACACCAGCGGGAACTCGAGCCCCTTGGCGCTGTGCAGCGTCATCAGCTGCACGCAGTCGTCCCAGTCGGCGGCCTGGCCCTCACCCGCCTCCAGCGCGGTGTAGGCGAGAAACGCGGTCGGCAGGTCGAGCGCCTCGTCGCCCACGTCGGGCACGAACTGGCGTGCCGCGTTGACCAGCTCCTCGAGGTTCTCGACCCGCGCCTGGCCGCGCTCGCCCTTCTCGCGGCCGTGGTAGGCGAGCAGGCCGCTGTCGCGAATCACGACGTCGACCTGCTCGGGGAGCGCCTGGCCGTTGACCGATTCGGTCAGCGCGTCGATGACCCCGGCGAAGGCCGTCAGCGCGTTGCTGGCACGCCCGGGCAGTGCGCCGCTGGTACGCAGCCGTTCCATCGCCTGCCACAGTGAGCTGCCGTCGTCGCGTGCGCGCTGGCGCAGCAGCTCGAGGGTGCGTGCGCCGATGCCGCGCGGTGGCGTGTTGACCGTGCGCTCGAAGGCCGGATCGTCGTCGCGGTTGGCCAGCAGCCGCAGGTAGGCGAGCGCGTCCTTGACCTCGGCGCGCTCGAAGAAGCGCAGGCCACCGTAGACGCGATAGGGAATGCCGGCGGCGAGCAACGCCTCCTCGAACACGCGCGACTGGGCGTTGGAGCGGTAGAGGATCGCCGCGCCGGCCAGCGCCTCGTCGCGTTCGCGCCAGGTGCGCAACTGCTCGACCACGAAACGCGCCTCGTCGAGGTCGTTGAATGCCGCGTAGAGGCGAATCGGGTCGCCGTCCTCGCCACCGGTCCACAGCTCCTTGCCGAGCCGCGCCTGGTTGTGGCTGATCAGCGCGTTGGCCGCCTTGAGGATGGTCGCGGTCGAACGGTAGTTCTGCTCCAGGCGCAGCAGCATCGTGCCCTGGAAGTCGTCGCGCAGCTGCTGCAGGTTCTCGACCCGAGCGCCCCGCCAGCCGTAGATCGACTGGTCGTCGTCGCCCACCGCGAACAGGCAACCCGCCTCGCCGGCGAGCAGGCGCAGCCAGGCGTACTGGATGCGGTTGGTGTCCTGGAACTCGTCGACCAGCAGGTGGCCGAAGCGCTTGCGGTAGTGCTCGAGCAGTGCCGGCTGCTGCAGCCACAGCTCGTGCGCGCGCAGCAGCAGCTCGGCGAAGTCGACCACGCCGGCCTGCTCACAGGCGGCCTGGTAGGCGGTGTAGATGCGCACCATCTGGCGCTCGAACGGGTCGCCGCGGTCGTCGAGGTGCGGGGGCCGCAGCCCCTCGTCCTTGCGTGCGTTGATCCAGTGCTGTGCCTGTTTCGGCGGCCAGCGCGCCTCGTCGAGATCGAGGCCGCGCAGCACCCGGCGCAGCAGCCGGTACTGGTCGTCGGCGTCGAGGATCTGGAAGGTCTCGGGGAGTTTCGCCTCGCGCCAGTGCAACCGCAGCAGGCGGTGGGCAAGGCCGTGGAAGGTGCCGATCCACAAGCCGCGGGTCGGCATGCCGAGCAACGCTTCGGCGCGGCCACGCATCTCGGCGGCGGCCTTGTTGGTGAACGTCACGGCGAGCAGCGAATGGGGCGAGACGCCCTCGACCTGCAGCAGCCAGGCGATGCGATGGACCAGCACCCGGGTCTTGCCGCTGCCGGCGCCGGCCAGCACCAGCAGCGGCCCGGGCGGAGCGCTGACCGCCTCGCGCTGGGCCTCGTTGAGGTCGTCGAGGAGGTGCGAGACGTCCATCGCGCGAAGTCTAACAGAGCCCCCGTGAAGGTTTGACCGGCTGCGTGCCGCGCTCGACAATCGGCAGCCATCCGGGCCGCTGCGGCCCGCCGGGGGCAGCCGCCATGGAGCCTTGGGACGCCATCGTCGAGACCCTGCGCGACACCGTCGGCGACCGGTTCCAGGTGCGCGATCGCCATCCGGTCGGCGGCGGCTGCATCAACGCCGCGTGGACGCTCGAGACCAGCGCCGGCGCCTTCTTCGTCAAGCTCAACGACGCCGAGGGCGAGGCGATGTTCGCCGCCGAGGCGGCCGGGCTCGCCGCGCTGGCCGCGACCGTCACGGTGCGCGTGCCACGGCCACTCGCCCACGGCCGTGCAGGCAGCCGGGCGTTCCTGGTGCTCGAGCAACTGCAACTGGGCGGCGGCGATCGTGCCAGCGCGGCACGCCTCGGCCGGGAGCTCGCCGCGCTGCACGCATCCCACGCCGACGCCTTCGGCTGGACGCGCGACAACACCATCGGCAGCACGCCGCAGCCGAACGGCTGGATGGACGACTGGGTGGCGTTCTGGCGCGAACGACGGCTCGGCTTCCAGCTCGGGCTTGCCGCGCGACGCGGCCACCGCTTCACGGGTGGGGAGCGGCTGCTCGAGCGGCTCGACGCCCTGCTCGCCGGCCACACCCCAGCGCCGTCGCTGCTGCACGGCGACCTCTGGGGCGGCAACTGGGCCGCGTTGCCCGACGGCACGCCGGTGCTGTTCGACCCGGCGGTCTACCACGGCGACCGCGAGGCCGACCTGGCGATGACCGAGCTGTTCGGTGGTTTCGACCCGGCCTTCCATGCCGCCTACCGCGAGGCCGCGCCGCTCGACGCCGGCTACCCGGTGCGCCGCGACCTCTACAACCTCTACCACGTGCTCAACCACGTGAACCTGTTCGGTGGGGGCTACGCCGGTCAGGCGCAGCGGCTGATCGACCGCCTGCTGGCGGCCTGAACGGTCAGCTCTTCGGCGGGTCGTCGTCTCCGGTTGCGTCGTCCGGAGGCTCGCCTTCGTCACCGAGTTCGTCGAGCTCGGCCTCGAGCTGGGCCTGCTCCGACTCGAGACGGTCGAGCTCGGCCTCCATCTCGGCGTCGCTCATCGGCGCGTCGGGCGTCTCGTCGCCGGTTGCCTGCGCTTCGCCGTAGTCGGCCTCTTCTGACTCCGGCTCGCCCGCGTCATCGGCCGGCTTGGCGTAGATCCGCGAAAAGATCACGCCAAGCTCGAAGAGGACCCACATCGGCAACGCCAGCAGCGTCTGCGAGATGATATCCGGCGGGGTCAGCAGCATGCCGACGACGAACGCACCGACGATGATGTACGGACGCTTCGCACGCAGGCTGTCCGGCGTGGTGGCCCCGGTCCAGACCAGCAGGATGGTCGCGATCGGCACCTCGAAGGCGAGGCCGAACGCGAAGAAGATGGTCAGCACGAAGTCGAGGTAGCGGTTGATGTCGGTCATCATCTCGACCCCGACCGGGGCCGTGCTGGTCAGGAACGCGAAGACCAGCGGGAAGACGACGTAGTAGGCGAACGCGATGCCGAGATAGAAGAGCACCGAGCTGGTGATCATCAGCGGGAAGACCAGCCGCTTCTCGTGGCGGTAGAGCGCCGGCGCAATAAACGCCCACGCCTGGTAGAGCAGGTACGGCATGGACAGGAAGATCGCCGCGACCAGCGCCAGCTTGAACGGTGTCAGGAACGGCGTCGCCACGTCGATGGCGATCATGTTGCTGCCTTCGGGCAGGTGGGCCATCAGCGGCCCGGCGACGTACTCGTAGAGCTTGTTGGCGAACGGGAACATGCCGAGAAACAGCACCAGCACCGCGAGCACCGCGCGCAGCAGCCGGTCGCGCAGCTCGACCAGGTGGGCAAGGAACGGTAGCTCCTGCCCGACCTCCCCCTCCTCGTGCTCAGCTTCGCTCATCGTCGCTCGCTGGCGGAGTGGCGTCCGGTTTCTTCTCGACCGCCTGCGGCGTGGTCGCCGTGTCTGGTGGCGACGGGCTGTCGATGTCGCGGGTCAGCTCGTCACGGAACTGTTTCAGCTCGGGCGCCTCGGCCTGCTTGGTCAGCATGGTCTTGAGTTCCTCGGCACGCAGCTCGCGGTCGATGTCGGACTTGACGCTGTTGAATGCCGAGCGTGCCCGGCCGAGCCAAAGGCCGACGGTGCGCGCCACGCGCGGCAGCCGCTCCGGTCCGATGACCAGCAGCGCGACGATCATGATGACCGCCAGTTCCCAGAAGCCGACGTCGAACACGTAAGGGGGTTCCGCTCAGGCGCGGTAAGTGCGCGGGTGGGCGCGGCGGATCAGACCTGATCCTTTTCCTTCGAGGTCACCTCGCCGTCGATGGTCTGGCCCTCGCCACCCTCGTCGATCGCCTTGGTTTCGGCCTGGGCGTCTTCCTTGGCCCCCTCGCCGTCCTTGACCGCGCTACGGAAGCTCTTGATCGCTCCGCCGAGGTCGCCGCCGATGTTGCGTAGCTTCTTGGTGCCGAACAGCAGCACCACGATCGCCAGAATGATCAGCAGCTGCCAGATACTGATGCCCATGCCCGTCTCCTCCGCAAAGTCTCTAGGTTCTTAGTCCCGTGCCGCATCGTCACCCCGGGCCGCCTTCTCGGCGAGACCGGAGAGGCCGAAACGGCGCTCCAGTTCGTCCAGCACCGCCTGTGGGCCGAGCCCCTGCTGCGCGAGCATGACCAGGCTATGAAACCACAGATCCGCGGTTTCCTGCACGATTCGCGTGGCGTCGCCCTGCTTGGCCGCGAGGATCGTCTCGACCGCCTCCTCGCCAACCTTCTGCAGGATGGCGTCGAGGCCAGCCGCGTAGAGCCCGGCGACGTAGGAGCTTTCCGGGTCTGCGGCCTTGCGCGCCTCCAGCACCGTGGCCAGCTCGCTGAGCACCGTGTCGCTCATCAGCCCTTGCCGTAGATCTCTTCGGGCGACTTCTCGACCGGCTCGACCTCGACCCAGTGCTCGCCCTCGAGGCGGCGGAAGAAGCAGTGACGACGCCCGGTGTGGCAGGCGATGCCGCCGATCTGTTCGACGCTGAGCACGATCACGTCCTTGTCGCAGTCGAGGCGGATCTCGCGCACCTGCTGCACGTGACCCGACTCCTCGCCCTTGCGCCACAGCTTCTGTCGCGAGCGCGACCAGTAGACGGCGCGCCCCTCGCGGGCGGTCAGTGCCAGCGATTCGCGGTTCATCCACGCCAGCATCAGCATCTCGCCGCTGTCGGCATCGCGGGCGACCGCCGGCACCAGGCCGTCGTCGGTCCACTTGATCTCGTCGAGCCAGGCGTGGGTCATGGGGCGCTCGTTCCTCGCAGCGGGCGGGCCATTATGCGCAAGCGGCCACTGGCTCACCAGTGCGCGTCACAGGCGCACCTCGATGCCGTGCTCGGCCATGTGCCGCTTGGCCGCCTCGATGGTGTACTCGCCGAAGTGGAAGATGCTCGCCGCGAGCACCGCGTCGGCGGCCCCCGCATTGACCCCCTCGACCAGGTGATCGAGCGTGCCGACGCCACCCGACGCGATCACCGGCACGTCCACCGCCTCGCTGATGGCGCGCGTCAGCGCCAGGTCGAAGCCGCTGCGGGTGCCGTCGCGGTCCATGCTGGTGAGCAGGATCTCGCCGGCGCCGTAGCCGGCCATGCGCCGCGCCCACTCGATGGCGTCGAGACCGGTCGGCTTGCGCCCGCCGTGGGTGAAGATCTCCCAGCGCGGCGGGTCCTCTTCGACCTGCTTGGCATCGATCGCGACGACGATGCACTGCGAGCCGAAACGCTCGGCGGCGGCCTTGACGAATTCGGGGTCGTGCACCGCGGCGGTGTTGATCGAGACCTTGTCGGCGCCGGCGTTGAGCAGCCGGCGAATGTCGTCGAGCGAGCGGATGCCGCCGCCGACGGTCAACGGGATGAACACCTCGCCGGCCACCGCCTCGACGACGTGCAGCATGGTGTCGCGGTCGTCCGAGCTGGCGGTGATGTCGAGGAAGGTGATTTCGTCGGCGCCCTCCGCATCGTAACGGCGCGCGACCTCGACCGGGTCGCCGGCGTCGCGGATCTCGACGAAGCGCACCCCCTTGACCACGCGACCGCGGTCGACGTCGAGGCACGGGATGATGCGCTTGGCGAGCCCCATGTCAGGCCTCGAACGGATCGGCGCTGAGTTCGTCGGCGAGCTTCTGCCCCTCGGCCAGGTCGAGCGTACCCTCGTAGATCGCGCGGCCGGTGATGGCACCGATGATGCCGGCGTCGGCCACCTCGCAGAGCGCGCGAACGTCGTCGAGGCTGCGCACGCCGCCCGACGCGATCACCGGGATGTGGACCGATTCGGCGAGGCGCACCGTCGCATCGACGTTGACCCCGCTGAGCATGCCGTCGCGACCGATGTCCGTGTAGACGATCGAGACCACGCCATCCTGCTCGAACTGCTGGGCGAGTTCGATGGCGTCGTGCCTGGAGAGCTTCGACCAGCCGTCCACCGCGGCACGCCCGTCCTTGGCGTCGAGACCGACGATCACGTGGCCGGGAAACTCCATGCACAGGTCGTTGATGAAGTGCGGCTGGGTCACCGCCTTGGTGCCGATGATGACGTAACGCACCCCGGCCTCGAGGTAGGTGACCACCGTCTCCTCGTCGCGGATGCCGCCGCCGACCTGCACCGGCAGGTCGGGATACGCCGCGCAGATGTCGTGGATCACCTGCGCGTTGACCGGGGTGCCGGCGAACGCGCCGTTGAGGTCGACGACGTGCAGCCGTCGTGCGCCGGCCTCGACCCAGCGCCCGGCAACCGCCACCGGGTCGTCGGAGAAGACCGTCTCGTCCTCCATGCGCCCCTGGCGCAGGCGTACACACTTGCCATCCTTCAGGTCGATCGCCGGTATCAGCAGCATCGTCTTGTCCTCGTCACTCCTGGCTGTTGCCTGATGGCGCGCCACCGTCCCACTCGGCGAAGTTGGCCAGCAGGCGCAGACCGGCGTGCTGGCTCTTCTCGGGGTGGAACTGCACCGCGAAAACGTTGTCCCGGGCGAGCACCGAAGCGTAGCGCCGCCCGTAGTCGGTGAGGCCGGCGACCAGGGTGGGGTCGTCCGGATCGACGTAGTAACTGTGTACGAAGTAGAAGCGGCTGAGGTCGTCGATGCCTTCCCAGAGCGGGTGTCCACCGACCTGCTCGACCTGGTTCCAGCCCATCTGTGGAATCTTCAGCCTCCCGGCCGTTGGATCGAGACCCTCGCGGAGGGAGCGTACGCGGCCCGGCACCAGCCCCAGGCAATCGACCCCGCCGCCCTCGTCGGAGTGCTCGAGCAGGACCTGCAGGCCCATGCAGATGCCGAGGAAGGGTCTGCTCTGCGCGGCCTCGCGGATCACGTCGACCAGCCCGGCCGCACGGATCTCGTGCATGCAGTCGCGCGCCGCGCCCTGGCCGGGGAACACCACGCGCTCGGCGTCGAGGATCTCCCTGGCCACGGCGGTGACGCGCACGCGACGGCCGGCAACGTGCTCCAGCGCCTTGGCGATGGAGTGCAGGTTGCCCATGCCGTAATCGATGATGGCGATCGTGTTCATGGCGGCGTGGCGTGGCGCCAGCGGTAGCGGGTCAGAGCTGCCCCTTGGTCGATGGCGTGACGCCGGTCATGCGCGGGTCGGGCTCGACCGCCATGCGCAGCGCGCGGGCGAAGGCCTTGAACACCGTCTCGGCGATGTGGTGCGCGTTCTGGCCGCGCAGCGCATCGACGTGCAGCGTCACCTGGGCATGGTTGACGAAGCCCTGGAAGAACTCGTGGAACAGCTCGGTATCGAAGTCGCCGACCCGGGCGCGTGGGAACTCCACCCGCCAGATCATGCCGGGCCGGCCCGACAGGTCGATGACCACGCGCGACAGCGCCTCGTCCAGTGGCACGTAGGCGTGACCGTAACGGCGGATGCCACGCTTGTCGCCGAGCGCCTGCGCGACGGCCTGCCCGAGCGTGATGCCGATGTCCTCGACGGTGTGGTGGCCGTCGATCTCCAGGTCGCCGGTGGCGTTGATGGACAGGTCGAGCAGCCCGTGGCGCGCGATCTGGTCGAGCATGTGCTCGAGGAACGGCACCCCGGTCGCCAGCTCGGCGCGCCCAGTGCCGTCGAGATCGACGCGGACCTCGATCTGGGTCTCCTTGGTATCGCGGCGGACCGACGCCGTGCGCTCGCTCATTTTTCAAAGGCCTCGCGGCCACTCTTGCCGTGGTGTATCGCTAGCATAACCGCATCGCCGCGGGTTTACGAAGGGCCCGTGCACGGCGCTGCCGCGGATGCCCCTGCCGCCGGTGCGGTTGCTTGCCGTTCCCCGCGCGTCACGCCAGACTGCACGGCATGAGCGAGCCTGGCCAAATCCTGCGCATCGCGCTGCTGTCGGACACCCACGGCTACCTCGATCCGCGCATCGCCGCGCTGGTCGAGGGTTGCGACATCGCGGTGCACGGCGGTGACATCGGGGGCTTCGGCGTGCTGCGCGAACTGCAGCCGCGGCTCGGGCGCGTGGTGGTCGTGCGCGGCAACAACGACACCCCGCGCGACTGGGCCGGCAAGGACACCACCGGCCTCGACGCGCTGCCGCGCACCGCCGACCTCGACCTGCCGGGCGGACGGCTGGTGATCATTCACGGCCACCGCGCCGGTCCGCTCTACGAGCGTCACCAACGGCTGCGCCGCCGCTTCGCGGACGCTCGCGCCATCGTCGTGGGCCACAGCCACCGCCAGGTGTGCGACTGCGAGACCACGCCCTGGGTGCTCAACCCGGGCGCCGCGGGCAAGTTCCGCACCTACGGCGGTCCCGGCTGCCTGGTGCTGACCGCCTCGGAGACCGACTGGACGCTCGAGCGACACCGCTTCGACCCACTGCGTCGGCGATCCGGCGGACGGCGACCTGCGGCCGACACGCGCGACCGCGCCAACCCCATGCCGTGAAGCTCCAGCAGCTGCGCTACGTCGTCGAGGTGACGCGCCAGGGACTCAACGTCTCGGCCGCAGCCGAAGCCCTTTTCACCTCCCAGCCAGGGGTCAGCAAGCAGGTGCGCCAGCTCGAGGACGAGCTCGGCGTGGAGATCTTCGAGCGCAGCGGCAAGCACCTGGTCAGCCTGACCGCGGCCGGGCGCGAGATCGTGCGTATGGCCACCGAGGTGCTCGAGGGGGTCGAGGGCATCCGCCGTGCCGCCGCCGACTTCGTCGACGAGAAGCGCGGCAGCCTGTCGATCGCCACCACCCACACCCAGGCGCGCTACGCGCTGCCGGGGGTGGTCGGGGAGTTCGTGCGCCGCTACCCCGAGGTGACGCTGCAGCTGCACCAGGGCACACCGATGCAGATCGCCGGCATGGCCGCCGAGGGGCTGATCGACCTGGCCATCGCCACCGAGGCGATGGAGCACTTCGACGACCTGGTGATGCTGCCGTGCTACCTCTGGAACCGCAGCATCATCGTGCCCTGCGACCACCCGCTGCGCGAGGTGCGCCCGCTGACCCTCGCGGCGATCGCAGACTACCCGGTGCTGACCTACGTGTTCGGCTTCACCGGACGTTCACGGCTCGACGAGGCGTTCAACCGCGAGGGGCTCAAGCCGCACGTGGCATTCACCGCGACCGACGCCGACGTGATCAAGACCTACGTCCGCCTCGGTCTAGGTGTCGGCATCCTCGCCAGCATGGCCTACGACCCAGCGCAGGACGGCGACCTGTGCGCGCTCGACGCCAGCCACCTGTTCCATGACTCGATGACGCGGATCGGGCTGCGCCGCAACAGCTTCCTGCGCGGCTACGTCTACGATTTCATCGCCCGTTTCGCGCCGCACCTCGACCGCGCCACGGTCGACGCCGCGCTCGCCGCACCGACCGCCGAGGCGCGCGCCGAGCTGTTCGCCGACGTCGCGCTGCCACGCTGCTGAAGCCGTCCGCGGGGTAAGCGGCCTGTAGAAGCGCCCCCCAGGTCGCGATTCGCCATCAACGGAATCGCACCGTGGGCTCCGCGCCCGCATCAACCGCCGAGATCGAACGACGCCACCACCGGCGCGTGGTCGGAGGGTTTCTCCCGGCCACGGGGCGTGCGGTCGACGCGGCAGGCCCGCGCGCATGCGGCGAGGTCATCGGTGACCAGCAGCAGGTCGATGCGCAGGCCGCGGTCGCGGCGGAACGCGTTCATGCGGTAGTCCCACCAGCTGAAGCCGGGCTCGTCGGGGTGCAGCGCGCGGAACAGATCACGCAGGCCAAGCGCCTCGAGCTCGTGGAACGCCGCGCGTTCCGGTGTGCTGCAGAGCACCTTGTCGCGCCAGGCGTCGGGATCGTGCACGTCGAGATCGGCCGGGGCGATGTTGAAGTCGCCGGTCAGCAGCAGCCGCGGATGGGCCGCGAGCTCGGCGCGCAGGTGCCCGGTGAGGTGTGCCAGCCAGTCGAGCTTGTAGGCGTACTTGTCGCTGCCGACCTCGCTGCCGTTCGGCACGTAGACGTTGACCACGCGCACGCCCTCGACGGTGACCGCGAGGAAGCGTCGCTGCGGGTCGTCGAGGCCGGGCAGGTCGCGCACCTGATCGGTGATCTCGAGCCCGGCGCGCGCCAGCACGGCCACGCCGTTGTAGCTCTTCTGGCCGCTGATCTCGGCGCGGTAGCCGGCCTCGCCGAACGGCTCGTGCGGGAAATCGGCATCGACCACCTTGGTCTCCTGCAGGCAGACCAGGTCGGGCTGCTCGGCGGCAAGCCAGTCACGCAGGTGGTCGAGGCGCGCGCGGACCGAGTTGACGTTCCAGGTGGCGATGCGCACCGGAATTCAGCCGCCGAGGCGTACGCCGAACGCCCAGACCGCACCCCCACCGCAGGCGAAGAACGCGACCAGGCAGGCGCCGGCGAAGAGGCGCAGGCGCAGCGCCATGTCGCGCTGCGACTCGACCGAAAGGATGAACGGCCGGCGCGAAACGCCCGGGTCGGCGAGCACGTTGATCGGTGCCGCCTGCTGGCGCTCGCGCAGTTCGGCGTCGACCTTCGCCTCGGCCGCGTGCCGCGCGGCATCCCACTCCTGCAGGTCGATCTTGCCGTCGCCGTCCTTGTCGAAGCGCTTGAGCAACTCGGCCTGGTCGCGCTTCCAGTCGCGCAGCACGGCGGCGACCACGGCGTCGCGGTCGCCTCCACCGGTGCCGAGCGTGCGGAACTGGCCGATGGCGTAGAGGTCGGTGGCCGGCATGATCCGCTCCTCGGTGTAGCGGTAGCTCCCGAGGCCGACGCTGAAACCGATCCCGAGGCGGGCCATCCAGCCGCCGTCCTTGCTGGCGAGCGGTGCGCCATTCGGGTAGTGGCTGTCGCCGTACCAGACCTGGTGCACCGACGGCGTGACCTCGGCACCCTCGGGATCGACCACGCATTCGCCGGTCTCGTCGCGCAGCCGGAACAGCCCGTCGCTGGTGCCGCGCTCGACGGTGTGCCAGCGGTCACGATTGCGGCGAGTGCCGAAGCTGTGGCCGTGGCGCTGGTGCTCCTCGATCTTGTAGCGGAACCAGACGCACTGCAGCTTCGACAGCGGCGCGACGATCGGCGTGCCGTCGAGCGGCTCGGCCAGGCCGTTGAGCTCGAGGTAGCCCTGCGCGGCGGAGCGGATCTTCGAGGTTGGCGTGTCCTCGATCAGCCGCGCGCGGACGAAAAAACGGAACAGGCCGTAGAGTGACGCGAGACCGATCGCGACGAGCAGCGCGATCCAGAACCAGAACTCGCCGGCGTTGGCCGAGAGAATGCTCTCGCGCATGCCGGCCTCAGGAGAAGAGCGTCTTCATGTCGACGTCGGCCTTCTCCTCCTCGCTGAACTCGAGCAGTTCGAAGGCCTTGAAGGCAAACATCCGCGCGACGATCACGTCGGGGAACTGCTCGATGCGAATATTGTTGACGTTCACCGACTCGTTGTAGAACTCGCGGCGATCGGCAATGGCGTTCTCGAGGCCGCTGATACGCGCCTGCAGGTGCTGGAACGACTCGTTGGCCTTCAGTTCCGGGTACGCCTCGGCGACCGCGAACAGGTTGCCCAGACCCAGGCGCAGCTGCGACTCGGCCGCACCGAGGGCGCCGATATTGCCGGCCTCGCGCGCCGAGGAGACCGCGGCGCGCGCCTTCATGACGCGCTCCAGCGTCTCCTGCTCGTAACCCATGTACTGCTTGCAGGTCTCGACCAGCTTGGGCAGCTCGTCGTGGCGCTGCTTGAGCAGCACGTCGATGTTCGACCACGCCTTGCCGACGTTGTGCTTGAGGGTGACGAGGTTGTTGTAGAGCGTGATCGCGTAGACGGCGACGACGACCAGCAGACCGAGGAAGATGAAGCTGCCGACATCCATGGGCACTCTCCAGGAAACGAGAACAGGTTGGCCTACTATACTAGCGCGTCCCGTCCAAACCGGCTGAATCCATTGAGCAAGCACTATGACCTGATCGCGATCGGCGCCGGCAGTGGCGGCCTGTCGGTCGCCGAACGCGCCGCCCTCCACGGCAAGCGTTGCGCCGTCGTCGAGTCCGGCCCGCTTGGAGGCACCTGCGTCAACGTCGGCTGCGTCCCGAAGAAGGTGATGTGGTTCGGCGCCGGCCTCGCGCACGCCCTCGAGGATGCGGCCGGCTACGGCTTCACGCTGCACGGTCACGACTTCGACTGGGCCCGGCTCAAGGCCGCGCGCGACCGCTACGTCGGCGGCATCAACGACTGGTACGGCAACTACCTCGCCGATTCCGGCATCGACCTGCTGCGCGGGACCGCACGGCTGGTCGACGCGCGCCACGTCGAGGTCGACGGCGAGGTCTACGGCGCCGACCACATCGCCCTTGCCCCCGGCGGTGAGCCGATCGTGCCGGCCGTGGACGGCGCCGAGCACGGCATCACCTCCGACGGCTTCTTCGCGCTCGAGACGCAGCCGCGCAGGGTGGCGATCGTGGGTTCAGGCTACATCGCCGTCGAGCTCGCCGGGCTGCTCAAAGCGCTCGGGAGCGAGGTGAGCCTGCTGCTGCGCAAGGGCCACGTGCTGCGCGAATTCGATGCCATGCTGCGCGAGACGTTGATGGAGAGCATGGGTGAATCGGGCATCAGCATCGTCTCGAGCACCCAGGTCGAGGCGGTGCAGCGCCATGCCGACGGCACGCTGGGGGTGCGCACCGACAAGGGCCAGACCCTCGGTCCGTTCGATACGCTGATCTGGGCGATCGGCCGGCGCCCACGCACCGCCGGGCTCGGGCTCGAGGACGCCGGCGTGGAGATCGACGGGCAGGGCTTCATTCCCACCGACGACTTCCAGAACACCAACGTCGAGCGCGTCTACGCCCTCGGCGACGTCACCGGGCGCGCCGCGCTGACTCCCGTTGCGATCGCGGCGGGCCGCCGACTGGCCGACCGGCTGTTCGACGCCCAGCCGGAGCGGCATCTCGACTACCGCCTGATCCCGACGGTGATCTTCAGCCATCCGCCGATCGGCACCGTCGGCCTGACCGAGGACGAAGCGCGCGAGCGGCACGGCGATGCGGTCAAGGTCTTCCAGACCCGCTTCACCGCGATGTACCACGCCCTTTCACCGCATCCCCTGCCCACGGCGATGAAGCTGGTCTGCCTCGGCGCCGAGCAGAAGATCGTCGGCTGCCATGTCATCGGCCCCGGTGCCGACGAGATGCTGCAGGGTTTCGCGGTGGCGATCCGCATGGGCGCGACCAAGCGCGATTTCGA
Organism: Gammaproteobacteria bacterium; assembly: GCA_009937385.1. Taxonomy (GTDB): domain Bacteria; phylum Pseudomonadota; class Gammaproteobacteria; order QNFN01; family QNFN01; genus QNFN01. Next base: position 43,262 of record JAACFL010000001.1, read on the forward strand.
CGACACCGTGGCGATCCACCCGACCAGCGCCGAGGAACTGGTGACGATGCGCTGAGCCCGCCCTGTCTGGTGATCCGTGGCCCTGGTTGTGGATCGGGCTTCAGCCCGGCAGGACCCAGCGAATATCGGACTCAAGTCCGACCCACGGGGAGACGTCAACGGCGCCGGCGGTCAAGTCTCCGCGCGCAGCGCCGCGATCACCGGCGCCGTCTGCGGCCGCACGCCGCGCCAGACCAGGAACGACTCGGCCGCCTGCTCGACCAGCATGCCGAGGCCGTCGGAGGTGCCGCTTGCACCGCGCGCCTCGGCCCAGCGCATGAACGGCGTCGGCTCACGCGCGTAGACCAGGTCGTAGGCGAAACCGCCCGACACGTCGAGCGATGCGGGCAGTGCCAGCGCCTGGCCGGCCAGGCTCGCCGCGGTGCCGTTGATGACGACGTCGAAGTGCTGCCCGGCGGGACCATCCAAGCCGCCCCCGCTGACCATGCCCAGGTCGGCGAACGCCGCGGCCAGCGCGGCAGCCTTGTCCGCGGTGCGGTTCGCGATCACCACGCGCGCGGGCCGCTGCTCCAGCAGCGGCGCGAGGATGCCGCGCACCGCGCCGCCGGCCCCGAGCACCAGCAACGATCGGCCGGCGAGCTCGATGCCGAGGTTATCGACCAGGTCGCGTACCAGGCCGATGCCGTCGGTGTTGTCGCCGAACGGCGCGCCGTCGCCGTCGAGACGCAGCGTGTTGACCGCCCCGGCGCGTGCCGCCCGTGCGGAGTGCGTCGCGGCCAGGCGGTAGGCCTCCTCCTTGAGTGGCACCGTGACGTTGAGGCCTCGGCCACCGGCCGCGGTGAACTCGTCGACTGCCGTGGCCAGCGTGCCTTCCGGCACGCGCAACGCTTCGTAGGTCAGACGTTCGCCGGTCTGCGCCGCGAAACGAGTGTGGATCTGCGGTGAACGGCTGTGGTCGATCGGGTCCCCGACCACCGCGTAACGGTCGCTCATGCTGGTGTTTCCTCCTCTCGGCCATTCATAATGTGGCGTGAACATGACGGTTCGGTTACGAACCGCAGCCCAGGACCCGCGGCCCGCCGGGGTCTCTGCCAAGGAGGACACGATGGCCCTGAGCCCTTTCACCAACCTGTTCGGCCGCTCGCCGTTCAAGGCGATGCAACAGCACATGCGCGCGGTGATCGACTGCGTCGACACCGTGCCTGAGCTGTTCGATGCGCTCTGCAAGGACGACCATGCGCGCCTGGTCGCTGCCCAGGAGCGCATCTTCGCCCTCGAGGACGACGCCGACAAGATCAAGAACGAACTCCGGGAGCACCTGCCCAAGAGCCTGTTCCTGCCGGTCGATCGCCGCGACCTGCTCGAAGTGCTCGACATGCAGGACTCCATCGCCGATACCGCGCAGGACATCGCCGGCCTGCTGGTCGAGCGGCCGATGGAACTGGTCGACGTGATGCACGCCCCACTCACGGAGCTGGTGCGCCGCTGCGTCGACGCCTGCCATCAGTCGCACCGGGTCATCGAGGAGCTCGACGAGCTGCTTGAGATGGGTTTTGGCGGCAAGGAGCGCGGCGACGTGCTCGACATGATCACCGAGCTCGGGCGCATCGAGGACGAAACCGACAACCTCGGCATCGAGCTGACCCGCCTGCTGTTTCGAAACGAGGACCAGATGAAGCCGGTCACGGTGATCTTCTGGTACCAGCTGATCGAGTGGATCGGTGACCTCGCCGACTACGCCGAGAAGGTGGGCAACCGCCTGCGCCTGATCCTCGCGGCGCGCTGAGCGCCGACCCAACCCGACTCGAGGAAAACCAAACATGGAAATCCTGGCCCAGCACGGCAGCTGGTTCATCGCGCTGGCGGTGATCTTCGGTCTCTACATGACCTGGGGCATCGGCGCCAACGACGTGGCCAACGCCATGGGCACGTCGGTCGGTTCCGGTGCGATCACCATCAAGCAGGCGATCATCATCGCTGCGGTGTTCGAGTTCGCCGGCGCGGTGGTCGCCGGTGGCCACGTCACCAAGACCATCCGCAAAGGCATCATCGACCCGGGTTCGATCACCGGGCAGCCGGAGCTGCTGGTCTACGGCATGCTCGCCGCACTGCTTGCCGCGGCGATCTGGCTGATGATCGCCTCGACCCGGGGCTGGCCGGTGTCGACGACCCACTCGATCGTCGGCGCCATCGTCGGCTTCGCGATGGTCGGCATCGGCATGGATGCGGTCAACTGGGGCAAGATCGGCGGCATCGTCGCCAGCTGGCTGGTCTCGCCGATGCTGGGTGGCCTCATCGCGCTGCTGCTGATGCTCAGCATCCGCAAGCTGATCCTCGACACCGACCAGCCGTTCGACAGCGCCAGGCGCTGGGGCCCGGCCTACATCTTCCTGGTCGGCTTCGTCATCTCGCTGGTGACGCTGTGGAAGGGACTCAAGCACCTCAATGTCGACCTGTCGATCGGTGCCAGCTTCGGCGTCGCCGCGCTGATCGGCCTGGTCATCGCCGGCATCGGCTGGGTGCTGATCGAACGCATCAAGTACGTCCCGGACGAGAACCGCGACTTCCATTTCACCAGCGTCGAGAAGGTGTTCGTGCCGATGATGCTGTTCACCGCCTGCGCGATGGCCTTCGCGCACGGTTCGAACGACGTCGCCAACGGCATCGGCCCACTTGCGGCGGTGATCAGCATCGTCCAATCCGGCGGCGAGGTCGCGCAGAAGGCGGCGCTTCCGGTGTGGGTGCTGCTGCTCGGTGGCGCCGGCATCGTCGTCGGCCTGGCGACGATGGGCTACCGGGTGATGCGGACCGTCGGCACCGAGATCACCGAGCTGACTCCGAGTCGCGCGTTCTGCGCCACGCTCGCGGCGGCGACCACCGTGGTGCTCGCCTCACGCACCGGGTTGCCGGTCTCGACCACCCATATCGCGGTCGGTGCGGTAATGGGCGTCGGCCTGGCGCGCGGCATCTCGGCGCTGAACCTGCGCGTCATCGGCGGCATCATCCTCTCGTGGGTGGTCACGCTGCCGATCGCCGGCGTCCTCGCTGCGCTGGTCTTCTTCCTGCTGAAGGGGATCTTCAGCTAGCCGCCGACAGGCGCTCGAGCGGCTTGCCTTTGAACAGCCGCGCGAGCACCGCGAAGATCATGTCCATCGCCTGGTCGGCGGCCTTGACGGTGGGCCACTCGGAAAGAATCGGCACGTGGCAGCGGTCGGCCTCGGCGAGCAGGAACGACTGCAGCTGCCAGATCACGTCGAAGCTCTTCAGGTAGCGCTCGGCACGCCGGTTGGGCGCGTCCATCGCGCGACCCCGCAGCTGCTTCTGCAGCTGCTCCGGGTCGAGGTTGGCGAGCATGAACGGCACGATGATCGCGTCGCCGTCACGCGCCACGCCCTGCATGTAGGCCGGGTGGATGTGAATCCCCTCGAGGATCATCGCCACCCGCTCCGAACGCGCGCGGTCGAGCACCGCCTCGACGGCGACCCCGACCTGCTCTGACTGGGTCAGGAAACCGTCGATCATCAGGTCCTCGCCCCCGGTGGTCGCCAGGTAGCCGGCCGGGAGTGCATTCCAGGCCCGGAAACTCGAGGTGTGAATCGCCGGCAGCAGCTGCTTGGAGGTCATCTGCCGCATCACCTCGCGCAGCATGTCGGTCGACTGGGTGCGCACGATTTCGAGACGGTGTGCGAGTTCGGCGGCCAGCGTGCTCTTGCCGACCCCGTTGATGCCACCGATCAGCAGCACCAGCGGGCGCCCACTGCGCAGGAACTCGAGCCACACCAGGTAGCGGTGCGCGACCTCCTCATCGTGGTGGGTCTTGAGGTCGTGGTGGACGAGGTGTCGGATCTGCTCGGAACTGACCTCGCCGATCGCCAGGCGCTGGAGCTGCATCTGGATCCGGGTCGCGACCGCCTCGGCCTGATCGACGCCGAGTGTCGCCGATTCGAGCGAGCGCGCGAGGCGACCGGAGGCGAACGAGCTGCGCTCGCCGTTGCTGTTTCGAACGATGATCGAGGGTGCGTGCTCCTGCGGCTGCAGGTAGCGCTCACTGATCTCCTTGCCATGGCGCTCCGCGAGCCTTGAAGCAACCTTGGCGCGCAGCGTGTCGCTGCTGACCTCGTCGGCGTCCTCGAGCTCACGGCGCAGCCAGGTCGCGAGCTTGTAGGCGTCGTTGAAGCCGAGGCCTGTGGACTGCAGCGAGCGCGTCAGGATGCCCCGCAGGTAGGGCATGCGCACGCCGGTGCGGCTGTCCACCACCTGGGTCTTGCTGCTCTTGTCGTTCTTGGCCATGTGCCTGGTTCGCTGCGCGATGGGTCCGCGCGGGTGTGGTTCAATGATAGGCCATCGGCTGGCGACGTCGCTCCTCCCTGGACACCAAGAGGCCTGCATGCCATCCCCGTTCGATTACATCGCCGCGGTCGACCTCGGCTCGAACAGCTTCCACATGATCATCGCCCGCTTCGAAGACGGGCAGCTCGACGTGGTCGACCGACTGCGCGAGCAGGTGCAGCTCGGCGCCGGACTCGACCGCTACAAGCGCCTGACGCCCGAGACCCGCCAGCGGGCGCTGGAGTGCCTCGGCCGTTTCGGCCAGCGCCTGCGCGACCTGCCCCAGGGCAGCGTGCGCGCGGTCGGAACCAATACGCTGCGCATGGCGCGCAACAGCGACACCTTCCTGCTGGAGGCCGAGCGGGCCCTCGGCCACCCGATCGAGATCATCGCCGGACGCGAGGAGGCGCGCCTGATCTACCTCGGCGTCGCCGGCAGCATCGCCGATGACCGGGGGCAACGGCTGGTGATCGACATCGGCGGCGGCAGCACCGAGTACATCATCGGCATGCGCTCGGAGCCGTTCTACCGCGAGAGCCTGTTCATGGGCTGCGTCAGCTTTGCCAAGCGCTTCTTCGCCAAGGGGCGCATCACCCGCGCGGCACTGAACCGTGCGGAGATCGCCGCACGGCAGGAACTCCAGACCATCGAGACCTTCTACCGCCAGGTCGGCTGGGCCCAGGCGATCGGCGCGTCGGGCACCATCCTGGCCATCGCGCGCGTGCTGCAGGCCAACGGCTGGGGCGACGGCACCATCACCCGCGCCGGACTCGACAGCCTGCGCGCCGCGCTGCTCGCCAAAGGGCAGGTGGAGAAGCTCGATTTCGAGGGGTTGCGTCGCGATCGTGCGCCCATCTTCCCAAGTGGCGTCGCTATCCTGTCGGCATCGTTCGATATGTTGCAGATCGAGCGCATGCAGGTGTCGGACGGCGCCCTGCGCGAGGGGCTGCTCTACGAACTGCTCGGGCGCATCCACCACGAAGACGTGCGCGAGAAGACCGTCGCGGTGCTGGTCGAGCGTTCGCGGCTCGACACCTCGCATGCCGAGCGCGTCGCGGCGACCGCCGCGATGCTGTTCACCCAGGTGGCCGCCGGCTGGGGCCTCGACGCCGAGGACGGCCAGCTGCTGCAGTGGGCGGCACGGCTGCACGAGGTCGGCCTGTCGGTGGCGCACAACCAGTTCCACCGTCACGGCGCCTACATCCTGACCCATGCCGACCTCGCCGGCTTCTCGCGCCAGGACCAGCAGCTGCTCGCCACGCTGGTGCGCGGCCACCGGCGCAAGTTCCCCGGCGTCGAGTTCCGCAGGCTGCCGGCCGACCGCCGGCTCTCGGCCCGCCGCCTCGCGCTGCTGCTGCGCCTCGCCGCGCTGCTCAATCGCGGCCGCTCCAGCCAGCCGTTGCCCCCCCTGGAAGTGACCGAGGTCGATGATGTTGTGCAGCTGCGCTTCCCCGAACGCTGGCTCGACGACCACCCGCTGACCCGCGCGGATCTCGACGAGGAGCGCCGCTACCTCAAGCGCGCCGGTTTCACGCTGGTTTCGGCCTGATCCGGCTGACGGCGGTGGAGCCCACGGGCTATACTCCACCGCTTTGCGAAACAACCGCTTGGGGGGCGCCTTGGCGACCGATGACACCCGACCGGGCCCCGGCCCGGACACCTTTCAGGGACTGATCGACGCGCTGCAGGCGTTCTGGGCCGGGCACGGCTGCGTGATCCTGCAGCCCTACGACATGGAGGTCGGCGCCGGAACCTTCCACCCGGCGACCTTCCTGCGCTCGATCGGGCCCGAGCCGTGGCGCGCCGCCTACGTTCAGCCGTCGCGCCGGCCGACCGACGGCCGCTACGGCGACAACCCCAACCGCCTGCAGCACTACTACCAGTACCAGGTCGTGCTCAAGCCGTCGCCCGACGACATCCAGGAGCTCTACCTCGACTCGCTGCGCGGCCTCGGCATCGACCCGCTCGAGCACGACGTCCGCTTCGTCGAGGACAACTGGGAGTCGCCGACGCTCGGCGCCTGGGGTCTCGGCTGGGAGGTGTGGCTCAACGGCATGGAGGTGACCCAGTTCACCTACTTCCAGCAGGTCGGCGGCCTCGACTGCCGGCCGGTGACCGGCGAGATCACCTACGGCCTGGAGCGGATCGCGATGTACCTGCAGGGGGTCGAGAGCGTCTTCGACCTGGTCTGGACGCGCGGTCCGCTCGGTGACGTGACCTACGGCGACGTGTTCCACCAGAACGAGGTGGAGATGTCGGCCTACAACTTCGAGCACGCCGACACCGACGCGCTGTTCGGCTGGTTCGACAACTGCGAGGCCGAGAGTCGCAAGCTGATCGAGGCGGGCCTGCCGCTGCCGGCCTACGAGCAGGTGCTCAAGGCGTCACACACCTTCAACCTGCTCGACGCCCGCCACGCCATCTCGGTGACCGAGCGCCAGCGCTTCATCCTGCGGGTGCGCGCGCTGGCGCGCGACGTCGCCCAGGCCTACTACGACTCGCGCGAAACGCTCGGCTTCCCGATGCTCGCCGGCGCGGAGGGAACCCATGGCTGACACCGCGACGCTGCTGGTCGAGATCGGCACCGAGGAACTGCCACCGAAGGCGCTGTCGCGCCTCTCCGGGGCGTTTCGGGACGGCCTGGTCTCCGGCCTCGACAAGGCGGGCCTGGCGCACGGTCCCGCACGCGCGCTCTGCTCCCCGCGCCGCCTCGCGGTGCAGGTCGAGGCGCTCGCCACGGCCCAGCCCGACCGGGTCGAGGAACGGCGAGGACCGGCGCTGACCGCGGCATACGACGCCGACGGCGAGCCGACCAAGGCCGCGCTCGGCTTCGCCCGCTCCTGCGGGCGCGAGGTCGGCGCGCTCGCGCGGCTCGAGACCGACAAGGGCACCTGGCTGGTTGCACGCCGCGAAGTGGCGGGCCAGCCTGCGGAAGCGCTGCTGACGGAACTGGTCGAGGCGGCACTGGCCGGGTTGCCGATCCCCAAGCGGATGCGCTGGGGCGACCGCG
>JAACFL010000301.1 GCA_009937385.1 Gammaproteobacteria bacterium
TGGTAGCGCACCCATTGCGTGGTCTTGGTGAAGGTGTAGACGAAGAAGTCGATCGACGAGGCGCCAAACTGGTTGAAGTTGACGATCATGGTCTGCGTGGTGTCGATCTCGGGATGCGCCACGAGCATCGCGCGCACGTCCTGCACCACGGCATCCATGACTCCGATGTCGTCGTAGCGCAGGCCGATGGTCTCGTAGATGCGGCGGTTGGTCATGCGCGAAGGATTGACCACGGCGATGCTGGTGAAGGTCGCGTTGGGCACGTAGATCGGCCGCTTGTCGAAGCTGCGGATGCGCGTCAGGCGCCAGCCGATCTCCTCGACCGTCCCCTCGATGTCCCGGTCCGGCGAGCGGATCCAGTCACCGACCGCGAACGGCCGGTCGAGGTAGATCATCAACCCACCGAAGAAGTTGGCCAGCAGGTCCTTGGCCGCGAAACCGATCGCGATGCCACCGATGCCGCCGAATGCCAGCACGCCAGAGATGCTGAAGCCGAGCGTCTGCAGCATCACCAGCCCCGCGGTGATCAGGACCGAGACGCGGGTCAGCTTGCCGATCGCGTCGACCGTGGTGCGATCGTAGGGTTTCTCGTCCTGCGCGTGGGACGCGATCACGTTGGACTCGATGCGCCGCACCAGGCGGATCAGGAACCAGGCGATGGCGGCGATGACACCGATGTCGCGCATCGGGCGCACCGCGTTCAACAACTCGACGTCGGTTTTTGAACCGACGATCTCCGCGGCGAACGTGATGCCAACCACCCAGATCAGCAGCGTCAGCCCTCGGCGCGTCGGTAGACCCGAACCAGAACGCGCTTCTGCACGAAGTCGATCAGCAGCGCGAGGAACACGACGACGAAGGCCTGCAGCACCCAGTTCATGGTGTCTGGGTGGAGGTCGAGCGAGGCGAGGAAATCGTTCATGGCGTGTTCAATGGAAGTTTCTGTCACAGGTCGAGGTCGAGCAGCGGTTCCCGCTCGAGTTCACCGAGCAGGCGCACTGCGTCCTGCCAGCGGTTCGAGCGGCGCAGCCGAGCGGGGTCGCTCGGATGCTTGCCATGCAGGCGCACGCGCCTGAGCTGGGCGACCGGGTCGGTATGGCCCGCGAGTGCCTCGAGCACCTCGTCGACCGCCTCGGGTGCATTGCAGACCAGCAGCATGTCGCAGCCCGCGTCGAGGGCGTTGCGTGCCCGCTCGCCGTAACCGCCGATCTCGCCAGCGCCGGCCATGCTCAGGTCGTCGCTGAACACCACGCCCTGGAAACCGAGGCGCTTGCGCAGGACTTCACGCAGCCAGAACGACGAGTAAGTGGCTGGCAGCGGCGCCACCTGGCTGTAGAGGATGTGCGCGCTCATGATGCCTGGCACGCCGGCCGTGACCAGCCGCTCGAAGGGCACCAGGTCGCTCGCGGCGATGTCGGCGTACTCGCGGCGATCGACCGGCAGCGTCAGGTGGGAGTCTTCGCCGACGCCGCCGTGGCCGGGAAAGTGCTTGGCGACCGCGGCCATGCCGGCACCCTGCATGCCGTGCATGTAGGCGATCGCGAGCTCGGCGACGGTGTCGGGACTGCGCCCGAAGGAGCGGTCGCCGATCACGCCACCGGCGTGGCGCCGCAGATCGAGCACCGGGGCGAAGCTGAAGTCGACGCCGACCGCGCGCAGCTCGCTGGCCATCAGCCAACCATGCAGTTCGGTGAGGTGCAGCGCACGGGTGCGATCCTGGCGGTGGCAATCGCCGAGGCAAGCGATCGGTGGCAGGCGCGTGAAGCCCTCGCGGAAGCGCTGCACGCGACCGCCCTCGTGATCGACGGCGACCAGCAGATGGGTCTTGCGCAGCGCGTGGATCTCGGCGACCAGCTCGGACAGCTGCGCCGGCGAGGCGTAATTGCGCGCGAACAGGATCACGCCACCGACCAGCGGATGCGCGAGCCGTTCGCGCTCGATCTCCTCGAGCGCGGTGCCGGCGACGTCGATCATCAGCGGGCCCAGGCTCACGGCGCCTCCGCTTCGCTTTGTTGCGCATCGCTTTCGGGTGCCTCGTCGGCCACCACCCGGTCGCGGCCGTCGCGCTTGGCCTTCTGCACCAGCGCATCGGCGTGGCGCAGCGTGTCTTCGAGGCTGTTGCCAAGCTGGCGCGCGAGTCCGATCGACACGGTGACCTGGATGGTGTGGCCTGCGTGCCGGATCTCGAGCCCCGCGATCTCCTGGCGCAGCCGCTCGAAGGTCGCAGAACTGCTCGGCGTCGTAGCGCGCGATGACGTCGGTGCGCCGCAAGTGCCCGGTCAGCGAGGCGGCGATCCGGCGCAGCACCTCGTCACCGGCATCGTGCCCGTAGGCGTCGTTGACACCGCGCAGGTAGTCGACGTCGATCACCGCGACCACCAGCTCGAGCTGATCGCGGCGCGCGTTCTCGAAGTACTTGTCACCGATCTCGAGCAGGTAGTGACGGTTGTACGCGCCGGTCAGGTAGTCGCGATCAGCGCGCGAGCTGATCTCGCGCACCAGGTCGACCAGCTCGACGTTCTGCCCGACACGGCAGGTGAACTCCTCCTGGGAGAACGGCTTGACCAGGAAATCGTTGGCACCACGCTTCAGGAAGCGCGCCGACAGTGCCCCACCGCTCTCCGCCGAAATGCCGATGATCGCCAACCGCTCCTTGCTGATGTGTCTGCGCAGCTCGGTCACCAGCTCGAAACCGTCCATGCCCGGCATCTGGTTGTCGGTGATGACCAGCCTGATGTCGGGATGGGCCTCGATGCAGGCCAGTGCCTCCTCGCCGCTGCCGGCCTCGTGGACACGGTACTTGTAGGGCTCGAGATGCTGGCGTAGCTGGTAGCGCGCGGTCGGCGAGTCGTCTACCAGGAGAATCTCGGTGCGCTGGTTGAGTTCGACGCGACGCAGAAGCTGGACGATGTAGTCGAGATCGTTGAGGCTCTCCTTGACCACATAGTCGAGCACATTGCGTTCCAGCGTCGCCTTGCGGGTCTTCTCGTCGCGGTTCGAGGTCAGCACGACGGCGCTGATGCCACGCTCGAGAACCAGGTCGATCACCTCGCCGTTCGGCGCATCGGGCAGGTTGAGGTCGAGTACCGCGGCGAAGATCGCATCGCCGTGCCTGTCGAGGAGCGTGCGCGTCGTGGCGACCGATGCGCCGGCGCAGGAGCTCGGCGTAGGTGCGGCTGTCCTCGACGATCAGGACCGACTGCTTGTCACTCGACGTGGACATCCTTGACCCGACTTGAAACGTTGGATTAGAAACCGGCCCGAGGCTCGGACTCGAGTGCCTCGAGACCCCGGCTGGCCCTTGTATCACGCACCCCGAAAGGGGTCAAAATCGCGACTGGCCATGGGGTCAATGGACTCGCTCATTCCTGAGGCTATACTCGGACGAACGAATTACAGGGACACGCGCTCATGGCCGAGAAACGCAAGCTGCTCAGGATCAAGAACGACTTTCAGCAGAAGCTGATCCTGCAAACGCTTTCGGCGGTCTTCATCTCGATCAACGTGATCGTGATCTACCTGTTTCTCGGCCCGCTGAAGTCCGGACTCGTCCGCACCGACATCATCGGTCCCATCATCGGCATCCTCGAGGTGGTGACCTTCGTCATCGTCTACCGGTTTAGCCTGATCGCGAGTCACCGAATCGCTGGGCCGGTATTCGTGCTCGAGAGAGGACTGAAGCACCTTGCGGATGGTGACCTCACGCAGGAACTGCGCCTGCGTAAAGGCGACAACTTTCACGAAACCGCCGAGATCTTCAACCTGACGCTGGCAGACCTTAGGGAACGGGTCATCCGAGCCAAACGCGGTCTGGACAATCCCGGTG
>JAACFL010000141.1 GCA_009937385.1 Gammaproteobacteria bacterium
CCGTTCGACAACAGCCCGCCACGGTTGTCGAACAGGCGGTGGGTGTCGGTCTTGAGGTCGTAGCGCACCACGCCGCCCGAGGTACCGACCCAGACCAGCTCGCCGTCGGCCAGCATCGCCTTGACGTTGCGGTTGCCGACGCGGAAGTGGGTGAACTTGCGATTGCTCGCCGTGGTGCCACTGGCCGGGCCCTGGCCCATCGGCGTCGCGCCAGGCAGCGGTGGGTGGCCGGTGGCGGGCATCTGCGCACCGGGCTCGATGCGCCCAACCTGTGGCAGGGCCGATGCGGCCGGTGCGGCCGGAGCCGCAGCTGGTGGCTGGGCAGCGGGCGGCGGGGGTGTCGCAGCGACCGGCGGGGCCGGCGGCGCCTTGCTGGAACCGAGGTAGTAGCCGCCGGCCGCGAGCAACAGCCCGCCCGCGGCGAGGAGCAGAACGCCCTTGCTGTCGAGTTTCACGTCATGGTCTCCATGTCGATCACGTTCACTGTCTGGAAGCCGTGGCGTCTTCCGCCAGGCCGATGCGCGTCACACCGCCAAGGGTGCCTGCCCACAGGTCGCCCCGGGGGTCGACCATGAGCGTGTAGACGTTGTTCTCGAGCAGGCCGTCGCGGCGGTCGATGGTCTGCCAGTTCGTGCCGTCGTAGCGCGACAGGCCACGGTGGGTACCGAACCAGAATGCGCCGTCGGGCGTCTGGGCGATGCTGTAGACGATGTTGCCGGCCAGGCCGTCGGCCTCGGTCAGGTTGTGCCACTTCTCACCGTCGAAGTGGCTGACGCCGGCGCCCCAGGTCCCGACCCAGATGGAATCGTCGTTTGCGACATGCAGCGAGAAGACGTAGTTCGGGTTGTAGGTCGCCTGCCCGCCCGAGAGGATGCCGAGGTCGTGGCGCCGGCGGGTGCCGAGCCCGGTGTTGTCGCTGGCCGGCAGCTTGAGTGGATTGCCGGCGCCCATGCCGTCGGCGTGCGTCCACTCGGACCAGGTGCTGCCGTCGAGCATCGACACCCCGCCCTCGGTGCCGAACCAGACGCGGTCCTTGGAGTCGATGCCGATCGCGTAGACCCACTCGTTGACCAGCTCCTCGACGTAGGTCGTGAACTCGCCGCTCTGCGGGTCGTAGCGGTTGACGCCGGCCCAGGTGCCGATCCAGTAGCTGCCGTCGGCCTGCTCGCCGAAGGAGTAGATCCAGTAGTCGGCCAGCCCGTGCATCGGGAAGTAGACCTGCCACTCGCCGTCGCGGTAGCGCGAGACGCCACCGGCGTTGGTGCCGAACCACTTGTTGCCGTCACGGTCCAGGCCGATCGCGAAGACGTACTCGTTGGCCAGGCCGTGCTCGCGGGTGAAGGTGTTGCGCGGTTCACGGGTGGTCAGGTCGATCTCGTGCACGCCCGCCGAGGTGCCGACCCACAACGCGTCGCGCGAGGGTTCGACGGCCAGCGAGCGGACGTAGACGCCCTGCCCGACGTTGAAGGTCTCAAGCACGCGCGGCGAGGGGGCAGGTGCCGGTGCAGGCGCACTGCTCTGCGGCGGCGCGGCCGGCTGGGCCGGTGGCGTGGATTCGCTGCAGCCGGCCAGCAGCAGGCCGACAGAGAGCAGGAGGATTGGCAGCACGGGGCCGCGGGGAGTGTCGACTGGTTGGATCACGGGTACCTGTTCTGGCTTGTTCGGGCGCGGCGCACTGGCGCCGACAAAGCGCGTAGTTTACCGGGGGCCGGCGGGTGGGTCACCGCCCGCTACTGAGCGGCCGGCTTGGCTTGCTGTGCCTCGGCGGCAGCGGCGCGCTCGGCGGCGGCCTTTTCGGCGGCCTCGGCCCGGTCGACCGCCGCCAGGCCCGAGCGGGCCTGTTCGTGACCGGCATCGAGCGCCTGCTGGAACAGCGCGCGCGCCTGCGCGTAGTCCTTCGGGTAGCCCATGGCACCGTTGAGGTGCGCGTAGGCGACCTGCACGGTCGCGGGGTGGTGCCCCTGGGCCTGCGCCTTCTCGACCCATTCGCGGGCCATCATTGGATCCTTGTCGACCCCCTCGCCGCTGAGGTACATGCGCGCGAGTTCCATCTGGCCGCGCGGCTCGCCGGTCTCGGCCGCCATGCGGTAATAGCGCACCGCATCCTCGTTCTCCTCCGACCAGTCGAGGATGAAGCCGAGCAGCAGCTGCGCCTCGACGTGCCCGGCGTCAGCGGCACGCCGCAGCGGCGGCATCGCGCCGACGATGTCGCTGCGCTCACGGTAGGCCTTGAAGCCCTCCTGATAGTCCGCCTCGGGATCGGCGAGCGCCGCCACGGGCCACGCCAGGACCAGGGCGAGCAGCACGCCTGAAAACCGGATCCGGTGCCTCTGGTTCTCCATATCTACATCCACCTCGTCCATGCAGTCAGTATGATCAGACCACGCACCCGCTCACGGGTTCGCGATCTCCTCTTCGAGCTTGCGGTAGAGCGTCGACAGCCCGATGCCGAGCCGCCGCGCGGCCACCTTGCGGTCACCGTCGGCCTCGTCGATCGCCTCCTGGATGACCCCGACCTCGAACGCCCGCACGCGATCGCGAAGCGACTGGTCCAGATCCTGAAGCGCAGCCTTCGGCGCCCCTTCCATGCTGTCGCCCCGAGCGAGATGCGGTGGCAGATCGGCGACACCGATATGCTCGTCGTCGGCGAGGATGTGTGCGCGCTCGATGACGTTTTCCAGCTCGCGCACGTTACCCGGCCAGGCGTGGTTCAGCAGCAGCTGCTCGGCCATGGCATCGAGCACGTAGGGCTCACCCTGGCCGAACTGGTCGGCATGACGACGCAGGAAGTGGCGGATCAGCTGGGCGATGTCGCCCTGCCGCTCGCGCAGCGGTGGGATGTGCAGGTGCACGACGTTGAGCCGGAAATAGAGGTCCTGGCGGAACGCGCCGCTCTCGACGTCGGCGGCCAAGTCGCGGTTGGTCGCGGCGATCACGCGCACGTCGACCTTGCGCGACTTCTCGCTGCCGACCGCGCGCACCTCCATGTCCTCGAGGATGTGCAGCAGCTTGACCTGCATCGCCAGCGGCAGCTCGCCGATCTCGTCGAGGAACAGCGTGCCTCGATCGGCCTCGACGAACAGGCCCTTCTTGGCCCGCTCGGCGCCGGTGAAGGCGCCCTTGACGTGACCGAACAGCTCGCTCTCGAGCAGGTTCTCGGGGATCGCGCCGCAGTTGACCGGCAGGAACAGGGCGTTGCGCCGCTTGCTGTGGTTGTGGACCGCCCGTGCGATCACCCCCTTGCCGGTGCCGCTCTCGCCGGTGATGAGCACCGAGCTCTCGCTCGGCGCCACCCTCAGCACCAGGCGGTCGATCTTGCGCATCGGTTCGGACTCGAAGGCGCAGAAGCCCTCGTCGTCGCCGAACACGATGTCGCGCAGCGTGCGGTTCTCGTCGCGCAGGCTGATGATGTCGGCGATCTGGTCGAGCCGGCGCAGCACGTCCTCGTTGCGCAGCGGCTTGATCATGTAGTCGTAGGCGCCGGCGCGCATCGCCTCGATCGCAGTCGACACCGAAGCGTAGGCCGTCATCATCAGGAAGGTGGTATCGATCCCGGAATCGCGCGCCTGACGCACCATTTCGATGCCGTCGATGCCGGGCATCTTGATGTCGCACAGCGCGATGTCGAAGTCGCCACCACGCAGCGTCTCGAGGGCCTGCTCGCCATCGTTGACGTAGTCGACGTCGAAGCCGCCACGGCGAATCGCGTCGGCGAGCACCTGGCAGATCGCCGCCTCGTCGTCGATGACCAGCACGCGCAGTCCCTTGTCGCCGCTCATGAGGCTTCCTCGAACTCGCGCGGCTTGCTGCGCCCGTCGACCGGCAGGATCACGCGCACCCGGGTGCCCTGGCCGTGCTTCGATTCGAGCGAGATGGTCCCGCCGTGTTCAGTTGCCACCGTGTAGCAGAGCGGCAGGCCGAGGCCGGTGCCCTTGCCCGCCCCCTTGGTGGTGAAGAACGGATCGAGCGCCTTCTCCCTCGTCTCAGCGTCCATGCCGTGGCCGTTGTCCTCGACCTGAAGGCCGACATCGGAACCGACTCGGAAAGTCGATATGGCGATATGCCGCGCATCGTCACGCTCGCCCTCCATTGCGTCTGCGGCATTGATCATCAGGTTCATCAGCAACTGCACCAGCTGGTCCGAGACGCCGTAGATTGCCGGCAAACCGGGGTTCAGGTCGAGTGTCACCTCGACGTCGCGCAGCCGGCGGTCGAAGCGCATGAAACGGTTGGTGTTCTCGATCAGGCCGTTGAGATTGAGCAGCTCGCGCTTGCCGGACTGCGGCACCGCGAAGTCCGAGACGTCCCGCGCGATCGAGGCGAGACGATCGACCTGCTGCTGAACCATCTGCAACTTCTCGAGACGGTCGTCGTGGCTGTCCGGCGCATGCTTCTGTTCTACCTGCAGGCTGCCAAGCAGGCCCGAGATCGCAGCGACCGGGTTACCGATCTCGTGCACGATGCCGGCCGCGAGCGTGCCGATCGAGGCCATCTTCTCCTGCTGGAAGGTCTTGCGCCGCTCAAGTTCTAGATCGTTCTCGCGGTGACCGAGCTCCTCGACCATGCGGTTGACATCACGGGTCAGCTGGCCCAGCTCGTCGTGACGCCTGACCTGCAGCGGTTCTCCACGGTAGCCGTGCACGACGTCGTCGACACGCTGCTCGAGGCGCTTGATGTCGCGCGTGAGGCCGGCGAAAAAGGCCATCGCCACCAGGCCGATGGTGACGACCCCGGCCAGGCCAAATATCAGCGAGTTCATCGCCGCATCTTCGCCAAGGACGTAGTACTCGTCGGCCAGCACCCGCTGACGGGTGGTGATCTGTCCGGCGAGTTCCTCGAGGTGGCGCTGGGTGTTGGCCAGCTGGACCCGCACCTCGGCCAGCGACTCCTGGCCAGGCGCGATGATCGCCCTGGCCAGCGCATGCGACAGGCCAGCGAAGGTCGGCGCGACATCGGGGTGACGGGCCATCACCGCCAGCTGACGTCGCTGCAACGCCTGGATCTGCTCGCGCAGGTTCTCGGGCTGCATGTCGAGTTCGGCGTCGATGAACAGGAAGAACTCGGTAATGTCGCGGAACGCCGCGAGCTCGATCATGTGCAGCTCGCTCTCGTTCTCGTGCAGATCCTGCAGCTCGTTGAAGCGCTGGAGCAGCTGGTTCTTCTGTGCCGTGGCATAGATGACCATGAAGAATGCGTAGAGCACCACGACCACCAGCATGCCCACGCCCTTGGCACGCAGCGACAGTCCGAAAGGCAAGCCGATACGCGAGGAGGGGCGCACGCCCGGTTGTGCGTTGTTCGAATCGTTCATGGTGCCCGTCGGCTGCTGCGGCCGCGGCCGGGTTTCGGTGCCGATCACGTACCCGCGGCCAGCAGTCTTTCGAGCAAGCTTACCATCTCCTCACCGTCCCATTCGCGCCCGCCCGAGACCCGTTCGACCAGCGTGCCGTCGGCCGCGACGATGAATGTGTCGGGATAGGCCGTGACACCGAGCAGCCCCTCGGCCACCGCCCCGGCCGGGTCGCTGGCGCTGGGGAAGCGGATGCCGTACTTGAGCAGGAACTCGCGTGCGAGGTTGGTGTCCTCGTCGACCGTCAGGCCCACCACCGCGAAGCGCCCGGAGGGAAAGCGCTCGCTGAGCCGCTGCAGCGACGGCATCTCCTCGCGGCACGGGGCACACCAGGTGGCCCAGACGTTGAGGACCAGCACCCGGCCACGGTAGTCACCCAGGTTGAGCGGCGGTCCATCGAGCGCCGGCAGGTCGAGCGCCGGAAACGTCTCGCCGACCCGCGGGCCGGGTGGCGCGGGCGGCTCACCGCACGCCAGGAGCCCGAGCGTGGCGATCAGCAGCAGGGCGCTGGCGGGATGGCGTAGGGTGGCGGCGAGGTTGCTCATCGGCAGTTCAGACCGGTGCGCGCGGGCACGGTTCAGCGACGGTGACGGGCCAGGTAGAGCGGCGTGCGCGAGTGCGGCACCTTGAACACGAAATTATACCGGGCAACGTGGTAACTCGGGTCGAATCCGTAGAAGTTGCGCCGCATCTGCTCGAGCTCGTCGGCGCGGTAGGCCACGAGCGCACGGGTCGCCTCGTCTCTTGCGCGCCGGCGGCGTTTTTCCTCGAGGCGTTTCTCGAGGCCGGGCGCGGCGGCGAGCGCCTCGGCCTCGGCCGTCACGGCGGCACGGAACGTGGACACGTCTCCCGGCTGCACCGCATCGACGAGACCCAGCGCCAGCGCCTCATGGCTGCCG
>JAACFL010000142.1 GCA_009937385.1 Gammaproteobacteria bacterium
AGCACCCAGCGCACGGTGCCGTAGTTGGGCCACGGGGCGTGCAGGTCGGCGAGCTCCTCGACATCGGCGCCGGTCTCGAGCAGCCAGTCGAGGCCGGTGATGCCGCAGTCCATGACCCCCTGCTCGATGTAGCGCGCCATCTCCTGCGGGCGGATCAGAATGCACTCGATCTCCGGGTCGTCGATGCCCGGAAAATAGGAGCGGCCGGAGATGCGCAGGTCGAAGCCGGCCAGCGTGAAGAGTTTCTTGGTGGTCTCCTGCAGGCTGCCCTTCGGCAGGCCGACGCGGAGCACGGGTGAGGCGTCGCTCATCGGTTGGCGTCCATTCGCTTGGCGTGAGGAGGGCCAAGCCTAAAGGCTCGCTCGGGGCGTGGCAAATAACGCCGACGTCTCTATCGATAGGCGCTGGGAATGGTGATCTCGAGCGTCAACACCTCGCCGGCACGGAGCACCCGCACCGGCAGCACGTCGCCCTCGGCCAGCCTCTGCAGCTGCTCGCGCAGGCGCCCACGCGCCCCTTCGCTGCCGACACGGACGTCACCGACCTGCAGGATCACGTCGCCCCCAATCACCACCTCCCGGTTCGCGATGCTGATCGGCAGCTCGCCACCGCGGATGCCCGCCTTGTGCGCGGCGGAGCCCTGTGCGACCCGCTCGACCAGGTAGCCGGCAGTCGCTGGCAGGTTGAACGCCATCGCGATCGGCCCCTCGAGCAGCACGCCGTCGATCCCCGACCAGAAACCGCGCTGCTCGAGCAGCAGCTTGCGCACCGTGTTGGAGCTCACCGCGAAGCCCATGCCCTCGTACCCACCGGAGCGCGACAGGATGTGGCTGACCACGCCGGCCACCTCGCCGTCGAGGGTGAACAGCGGCCCACCGGAGTTGCCCTGGTTGATCGCGGCATCGGTCTGGAACAGCTCGGTGCCGGCGAAGAGGTCGTCGTCGTCGGCAACCCGGCGGCCGCTGATGTGGCCAACGCTCAGCGTGTGCCCGAGACCATAGGGCGCGCCGATGACGATGATCTCGTCGCCGATGGCCACCGCATCGGAATCGGCAAGCGGTACCGACATCACGCCCTCCGGGGCACGCTCGATCTTCACCAGCGCGATGTCGGCGTCCCGGTCGCTGGCCAGCACCCGGCCCAGCGTCCGCGTGCCGTCCTGGAACTCGACGTGGACCGAGTCGGCGACGTGGACCACGTGCGCGGCGGTGAGGATCAACCCGTCCTCGGAGATCAGCACGCCGCTGCCAACCCCTTCGATGCTGGCGGTGGTGATCTCACCGTCCCTGAATTTCGGTGACCCCTGCTCGAACGTATGCAGCACCACGACCGACGGGCTGACCTTCGCGAAAAGGTCGCTGACCTGGGCTGCCAAAGCGGTAGCGCATGGCAGGGTCAGGGACAGCATCAGGACACAGCGCTTGGCCAGGTGGGCCATGGGCATCGAGTCTGGTAATGGCACGTGGTCGCTCCTGGTCAGATTCATGGCCGCAGTTTGCATCACTCCCCCGCCACCGCCTGGAGGGCTTTCGCGCAATCGTGGTTGCCACCACCGATCGCCAGCACCGGCCCGACCACCGGCGAGGCGATCAGACGCGAGAGGTTGCCGAGTTCGGTGAGCTTGCGCAACGGCAGCAGCTCGGTCCGCGGATTGGCGAACGTGCCGCTGATGCGGATCGGCGGCAGCAGCACACCGAGCAGCCGTGAGGTTCGCCGGGGGGTGAGGGTCAGGTTGAGGCGCTCGACGCGAAGGTCGATCGTGCCCGAACCGGAAAAGAGGGTCTGATCGGTTTCGATCAGCATCAGCTCCTCGTGCGCGATGCCCGATTCGATCCGGAGACGCTCGGCATTGCACTTGATGGTGACCGAGTCGCCCCCCTTCGGCACCACCACGCTCAGCAGGTCAAGGAAGAACAGGGGCGACTGACCTGCCTCTTCCACGTCGCCCTGCCTGGCCCTGCCCTTCTCGAGCAGCAGGTCGAGCTTTCCGTCCAGCGACGACGCAAGTTCCGCGACGGACCGGCCACGCGCGGTCAACCGGACGTCGATGTCGAGCGTGCCATCGGAGAGCAACCCCTCGACATCGTTACGTCGCAAGTCATCGACATCGATGTCGTTGCCGCGAAATTGCAGCTCAAACGTGGGAGGCTCGGTCCCTGGCGCGATCGTCAAGCGACCTCGGAGCTGCCCTCGTCCAATGCGCAACGCGGTGACTTCGACCTCGATGCGACCCTTGCGAACCACCAGCGTGCCCTCGACATCGCGTGCCTCGATCCCTTGCCAGGAGAAGGCATCGATCGTGAAGTCCGTCGTCAGGTTTGGACTCGCCGCGACCAGTTCGCGTGCCCAGTCGAGCGGCAGCGGGGCCGAACTCAGTACGCGCTCGGACGGCTGTTCAGGACCAGGCGTACCAACGGACTGTTCGCCACCCGTCAGGGCATCCGCGAGCTGGACTGCCCCGTCACCGAGTCGTTGCAGCGGGCGCGGGTCCGAGGCCGGGCCCTCCGCCTCGCTGGCGAGTGCCTCGCGTGGCAGACACGGCCACGCGACGAGCATGCCCAGGCACGCGGCCAGGGCCAGCCGAGCCGTCATCGCGTGTCCGCCAGAACCTCTGGGCATTTTTAAGTGCGACATCACGTCCCCGGACACGCGTTCGTCGTGTGCCATGCACCAAGCATTGCAGGGGCATCGTCATCAGACAAATGGAACGGTTAATAATCGTACACAACGGTCGGCTGACCCAGGTCAGAACAGCAATCGAGAGGGGCTGTATTATCGACCCGTCCACGTCGAAGGAGCCGACGATGCCACACACCGAACCGCTGCCCCGTCTCGCCGCCCAGCTCGGCTACGCAGGCCTGATCCCGTTCGTGATCGGCGCGATGCTCGCCTGGCTGCCCGAACTGATGCCGTTCGTGCTCCCGCACTGGCCGCTGCTCGCCTACGGCGCGGTGATCCTGAGCTTCATGGGCGCGATTCACTGGGGTCTGGCGATGCACAGCGGTCAGATGACCAACGGCACACGCAACCAGCTGCTGCTGAGCATCGTGCCATCGCTGATCGCGTGGATCGCGCTCGCGCTGCCGCCGATCGCCGGCTACCCGGTGCTGGGCATGGGCTTCCTGCTGATGCTGTTCGGCGACGTCAAGGCCGTCGCCTACGGCCAGGCCCCGGACTGGTACCCGGGGCTCCGCGGTCCACTGACCTTCGTCGCGCTGATCTCGCTGGCGGTCGCCTGGGCCGGCACGGTGTTCCCCACTGGGGGCTAGGAAAGTTCCGTCGGACTGAAGTCCGACCCACAGTTGCCGCCTTCCGGGATATTTGCAGGTCGGGCTTGAGCCCGACGTCTTTCTTGCATCGGTTCAGAGCGTGGTTGTCGGACTGAAGTCCGACCTACATCAGCCGTGTGCTCTTTAGTTCTTTTGTGGGTCGGGCTTCAGCCCGACGAACTATCCGTCACTTGCACTCGCCACCCGGCCGGTAGGCGCTGACCTGCGGGTCGCCGCACGCCGAGCAGCCGCTCGCATAGGTCTTCCACTCGGCCGCGTCACCCACGCCGATCCGGCCACACACCGGGTCGTACTGCATGGTGCACATCTGCGGCCGTGGGTCGGTGCAGGTCACCAGGTCGGCATCGGCAGGCTCATCCTGCGTTCCTGGTGTCATCGCCGCACAGCCGGTCACTGCCCAGAGCAGCGCAACGATCCCTACCCATGCAGATCCCTTCGATGACGTTCCGCTGTCAGTTCGTGCCATGGCTGATGACCTCCTGTAACGGTTGACCGCTGGCGCCCGAGGGTGGATTGATCCCAAGCCATGCAGAAAGCGTAGGCGCGATGTCGTATGGCGTCACCTGGCGCACTATGCGCCTGGGCTGAACTTCCATCCCTGCGAAGATGATCGGCACGTGGGTGTCGTAACGCCAAGGCGAACCGTGGGTCGCGGCCACCTCTAGCCCGTCGAAGTCGTTGATGAAGGTGTGCGGCGCGAAGACCACGTAGACGTCTCCCGAGCGATCGGGATCGTAGTTGCGCAACACCGAGCGCATCCGCCAGGTGTCGGCGAGATCGCCGCGCAGCAGCGCGTCGCTGGAGACCGCCAGCGCGATGCCCGGAAACTTCACAAGCTCGGCGGCGACCGCGCGCTCGACCTCGCCCTGGTCGAGGCCCTTGGCCTGGATGAGGTCACGCTTGAGGTAGAGGTAGGGGTGGAAGTAGGTCTCGATCAGCTCCTCGCCCAGGCCGAAGCGCTTGCGCAGCGCGGCGAAGGCCGGCTGGCGGTCGATCGCCTCGGGGTCGAAGTAGTCGGCCTCGATGCCGAGGGTCTCGAGATAGCCCGGCACCTCGGGGCTGCCGTGATCGGCAGAGAGCACGATCAGGGTGTGCTCGAGCCCGACCTTGGCATCGACGAAGCGAAACAGCTCGGCGAGGGTGCGATCGAGCCGGTGCTGGTTGACCTCGGCCTCTAGGCTCGAGGGACCGAAGATGTGGTTGACGTAGTCGGTCGACGAGAAGCTGATGGCGAGGTAGTCGGTGACTGCATCCTGCCCCACCGCCTCATTCTCGACCAGTGCCTTGGCGAAATCGAGCGTCAACTCGTCACCTGCGGGACTCAGCGTCAGGAAGGTCGTGAAGTATTTGCCGTCGGCAGGACCGTAGGCGTGGGGGAAGGTCCGGCCCCAACCGGGCAACTCAGTCTCCCACGCGCGGTCGTCGGCGTCGCCGAAGAGGTACTCGGACCGGGCTTTCGAGAGCGCCCAGTCGGTGTTCGCGTACCGCTGCGGGTGCTTCGCGGCGTTCCACGCCTCCACCCAGTCCGGGTAGCGGTCGTAGTAGTAGTCGCTGGTCACGAACTCGCCGGTCGCCTTGGAGAACCAGAACGCCTTGCCGGCGTGCCCGGCCATCGACACCGCGCCGCGGTCCTTGACCGAGACCGCGAACACCTTGGCCTGCCCAGCCGTGTGGCTGGCCAGCTCATCGCTGAAGGTCGAAACGCGGATCGCACGGGGGGAGCGGCCGTCGCTGCGCGCGGTGCGCTGGGTCGGGTCGATCTCACGCTGCTTATCGACGCCGCCGCCAGCCGTGAGCAGGCGCACCTCAGGATCCTCGATGTTGTAGCGCAGCGCCCCGGTCTCGCGGTCGAACCAGACGTTGGCGACCATGCCGTGATCGGCCGGGTAGGCACCCGTCGCCAAGGAGGCATGGCCGACGATGGTCTCGGTGTTGGCGTGCGTGTAATGGGCGTTGTCGTAACGCAGCCCCTGGTCGAGCAGGTAGCGCCACCCACCCTCGCCGTAGTGGCGGGCGAAGCGCTGCGGCAGGTCGGCGCGCAGGGCGTCGACGGTGATCTGCAGGATCAGCCGCGGCGGCTCGGCGACTGCCGGCGTCGATAGGGTGGCGAAGGGCAGCAGCAGGGCCGCAGCCAGTAGAAAATTCCTGGGTCGCATCAGGACCTCCTCAGAAAAGACGGGCCGGCTGACGGGGTGCGTCAGCCGGCCCGATGAAGCATGCCAATCAGCTCGACGGCGGGATCAGCTTCTGCATCACCTGATCGAGTGAGAAACTCGCCGCCTTCTGCCGTGGCGGGAACTCCTGGAAGGTCGCGAGGAACTTGCCCACGTAGGCCTGGGCCGGCACCAGCAGGTAGGCGCGGTCGATCAACCAGTCGTAGTAAGTGTTCGAGGTGAGCAGCGCCCGCTCGTAGGGGTCCCTGCGCAGGTTGACGATGTAGGGCAGGCGCAACGGCACGAACGGCTCGATCCACGCCTGCAGGGTCGCCTCGGCGCGCTGCTCCATGAAGATCAGCTTCCAGTCCGCGTAGCGCAGCGCCGTCAGGTCACCGTCGTCGGAGAAGTAGAAGATCTCCTTACGCGGACTCTGGTCGGTCTGGCCGGTCAGCATCGGCAGGATGTTGTAACCGTCGAGGTGCACCTTGTAACTGCGCCCGATCGACTCGACTCCACCCTTCTTCAGCTTGGCCTTGATCTCGGGCTCACCCGCGGCGGCGACGAAGGTCGGCAGCCAGTCCATATGGTGGACGATCTCGTTGGTCCAGGCGCCGGCCTTGATCTTGCCGGGCCAGCGCACCATCGCCGGCACGCGCCAGCCACCTTCCCAGTTGGTGTTCTTCTCACCGCGGAACGGCGTCATCGCCGCATCCGGCCAGGTGTTCATGTGCGGGCCGTTGTCGGTCGAGTAGAAGACGATGGTGTTGTCGGCGATGCCGAGTTTGCCGTCGGCGTACTCGTCCTGGCCGGAGATACCGCGCACCTCATCCTTGAGATGGGTGCGAAAGTGCATACGCGTGCCGCTCCACCAGACGAACCACGGCTTGCCGGCCGTTTGCTGTTCCTTGATGAACTCGATGGCGCGCGCCGCAGTCTCGTCGTCGACTGTCTCCATGCGCTTCTTGGTCAGCGGACCGGTGTCCTCGATCTTCTGAGTGCCGTCGGGCTGCGCCCAGGAGTGGATCACGCCGCGCGGACCGAACTGCTCGCGGAAGGTCTTGCCGTTTGGCAGCTTCATCTCGCCCGGGTAGTCCGCGTTCTCCGGCTCCTCCTCGGCGTTGAGGTGGTAGAGGTTGCCGAAGAACTCGTCGAAACCGTGGTTGGTTGGCAGGTGCTCGTCGCGGTCGCCGAGGTGGTTCTTGCCGAACTGGCCGGTCGCATAACCCTGCGCCTTGAGCAGACCGGCGATGGTCGGCTCCTCTTCGCGCATGCCGAGGTCGGCACCCGGCAGGCCGACCTTCGACAGGCCGGTACGGAACACGCTCTGACCCATGATGAACGACGAGCGTCCGGCGGTGCAGGACTGCTCGCCGTAGTAGTCGGTGAAGGTCATCCCCTCGCTGGCGATGCGGTCGATGTTAGGCGTCTGGTAGCCCATCATCCCGTGCGTGAAGTACGAGATGTTGGATTGGCCGATGTCGTCGCCCCAGACCACGAGGATGTTGGGCTTCTCGCCTGCAGCCAGG
>JAACFL010000009.1 GCA_009937385.1 Gammaproteobacteria bacterium
GGTGCCGAGGGCCGGACTCGAACCGGCACAGCTTGCGCTACCGCCCCCTCAAGACGGCGTGTCTACCAATTTCACCACCTCGGCGAATTCAAGCGCTCGATAATATCAGATTATCGGTCGATAATAAAAATTATTGAGACTTCGCGGGCAAGGTCGGGACATCGCTGCCGCCGCCTGCCGGCTGGGCCGGAGCGGGCACCGTGACCGGCGCCTCGATGGTGTCGACCACGCTGCCGGTGGGCGCCTGGCTCATGCGGGTGGCGAGGAATGCCAGCCCGATGCTGGTCGCGAAGAACAGCGCCGCGAGCACCGCGGTGGTGCGGGTCAGGAACGAACCGGCACCGCGTGAGCCGAACACCGTCGTCGAGGCTCCGCTGCCGAACGCCGCACCCATATCGGCACCCTTGCCGTGCTGGATCAGTACCAGGCCGATCAGCGAGAGTGCGATCAGCACGTGAATGACGAGAAGAATGGTTTGCATGTTTGGGTCCAGGGCCGCGCGTTCAGCCGGCGTGGCAAATGGTCAGGAATTCGTCGGCATCGAGGGAGGCGCCGCCGATCAGGCCGCCATCGATGTCCTGCATTGCGAACAGCTCGCTGGCATTTGCGCCCTTGACGCTGCCGCCATAGAGCAGGCGCAGGCCGTCTGCGATCGCGGCATCGCGCGCCGCGATCCGGCCGCGGATGAAGGCATGCACCGACTGCGCCTGGTCGGGCGTCGCGGTGCGCCCAGTGCCGATCGCCCAGACGGGCTCGTAGGCGATCACCGCACTGGCCAGGGCGACGACCCCGGGGCCGTCGAGCAGTGCGTCGACCTGGCGGCCGATGACGGTCTCGGTGTCACCCGCCTCGCGCTCCTCGAGTGTCTCGCCAACACAGGCGATCGGGATCATCCCGGCCGCCTGTGCGGTGGCCAGCTTGCGCGCCACCAGCGCGTCATCCTCGCCATGGTAGGCGCGACGCTCCGAGTGACCGACGATGACGTAGCGGCAGCCGTATTCAGCCAGCATCGGACCCGCGATCTCCCCGGTGTACGCCCCGGAGACGTGCTCTGATAGATCCTGGGCACCAAGGGCCACCGGACCGCCATCGAGGCGTGCGCCGACCTCGGCCAGAAACACGTGCGGTGGACAGATCGCCACCTCGGCACTCGCTACCGTGCCGGCCCCGGCCAGCAGCCCGTCGACCAGCTCGGCCACGCTCGCACGCGAGCCGTTCATCTTCCAGTTGCCGGCGACCAGTGTTCGGCGCATCGTCTGTCCCTAGGCTGCGAAATTCATGGGAAAAAAGCGCGCCAAGGATACCGGTAGGCCTACCGGAAATCAATCGAGACGGGGCTGTCAGAGCGCGACGCTGACGGTCTCCGTGAGGCTCTCGACCAGCCGCTGGACCTGTGCGCCGTCACGCCCCTCGACCATCACGCGCACCACCGGCTCGGTCCCCGACGGCCGCAGCAGCACCCGACCGTCAGCGCCCAGTTCGGCCTCGGCGGCGGCCACTGCAGCGGCCACCGAGGGGTGCTCGAGCGGCCGCTGTCCGGCCTCGATGCGCACGTTGCGCATTTGCTGCGGGAACACCGTCATGCCGGCCACCAGTTCGCCGAGCGTGCGCTGCTGGCGAACCGAAGCGGCGAGCACTTGCAGCGCGGCGACCGTGCCGTCGCCAGTGGTGGTGCGATCGAGGCAGATCAGGTGGCCCGAGCTCTCGCCACCGAGCAGCCAACCATGCTGGTGGAGCATTTCGAGCACGTAGCGATCGCCGACCTTGGCACGCTCGAAGGCCACGCCGCGTTCAACGAGCGCCGTCTCCAGGCCCAGGTTGCTCATCACGGTTCCGACCACGCCACCGCCCAATGCCTGCCGCTCCAGGCGGTCGCAGGCGAGCACGAAGAGCAGCTGGTCGCCATCGACCGCATTACCGTCGGCGTCGACCATGATCAGCCGGTCACCGTCGCCATCGAGGGCGATGCCAAGGTCTGCACCACCGGCACGCACCGCTTCGCGGAGCGTATCGACGTGAGTCGAACCGCAGCCGAGGTTGATGTTGAGGCCGTCGGGATCGGCGCCGATCAGCGTGACCCGAGCCCCCAGCTCACGCAGTACGCTCGGTGCGACCTGGTAGGTCGCGCCGTGCGCACAGTCGAGCACGACATGCAGGCCGTTCAACTGGACGTCGTTGGGTATCGTGCCCTTGCAGAATTCGATGTAACGACCGGCGGCATCGTTGATGCGCGTTGCCTTGCCCAGGCGCTCCGCGGCAACGGTGCGCAGCGGCTTGGCCAGCTCCGCCTCGATGCGCAGCTCCACCTCGTCTGGCAGCTTCAGTCCATCAGGCCCGAAGAACTTGAAGCCGTTGTCCTCGAACGGGTTGTGCGAGGCGCTGATGACGATGCCGGCGCAGGCATGGAAGCTGCGCGTCAGGAGGGCGACCGCCGGAGTCGGCAGCGGCCCGGTCAGCAGCACGTCGAGACCGGCCGCGGCGAGCCCCGCCTCGAGCGCCGACTCGAACATGTAACCCGAGATCCGCGTGTCCTTGCCGATGACCACGCGCGCACCGCCCTCCGGTGCCAGCGCACGCCCCGCCGCCCAACCCAGGCGCAGTGCAAAATCGGGGGTGATCGGCTCACTGCCGACCGTGCCGCGGATACCGTCGGTGCCGAAATAGTTACGCTCGCTCACGTCGTCTCCTCTGCTGCCGTCACTTCACTCACGGCGTTCCAGACCGCCAGCGCCTGAACCGTGGCGGCGACGTCGTGCACGCGCACGATGCGCGCTCCGCGTTCCACCGCCACCAGCGCGGCCGCGACGCTGCCGTGCAGACGCTCCTCGACCGGCAAGTCCAGCAGCGCGCCGATCATCGATTTGCGCGACAACCCGACGAGCAGAGGCCTGCCGAGGCCGAGCAGTTCGCCGAGACCGGCGAGCAGCGCCAGGTTGTCGTCGAGGGTCTTGCCGAAACCGAATCCCGGGTCGACCAGCAGCCGCTCGGCGGGGATCCCCGCCGTCGCGCTCGCCTGGAGTCGCCCGGAGAGGAAGGCGGAGACCTCGGCGACGACGCCGTTTGGGTAATGCGGCGCCTGCTGCATCGTACCCGGCTCGCCACGCATGTGCATCAGGCAGGCCGCCAGGCCCGTCTCGGCGACCGCCTCCAGCGCGCCGGGGCGCTGCAGGGCGCGCACGTCGTTGACCAGCTGGGCGCCGGCCCCCGCGGCAGCACGCATCACTTCGGGTGCGCTGGTGTCGACCGAGACCGGTACCGGGCAGGCCGCGGAGAGCGCCTCGATCACCGGGATGACGCGGCGCAGCTCCTCGTCCGGCGACACCGCGGCCGCACCGGGCCGGGTCGACTCACCCCCGACGTCGACGAGGTCGGCGCCGGCCTCGACCATCGCCAGCGCGTGATCCAGGGCACGTGCCGGGTCGTACCAGTCGCCACCGTCAGAGAAGGAGTCGGGGGTGACGTTGAGCACGCCCATCACGCGCGGTCGACCCAGGTCGAGCCGTGTGAGCGGAAGTTCGAGGGTGGGCCCGGTCACGCGGCGCGGCACCAGGCCGGGAGTTCAGGCGCCCAGGTGGGAGGCTCAGTGCTGGCTGGCCGGACCGCCGATGCCGCTGTCGCGCGGCTCGGTCGGGGCCGCATCGGCTTCGTCGGAGGAGGCCTCACCCTGCCCCGGGGTGCCATCGCTCCAGCCCTCGGGCGGACGCGGCGGCTTGCCAGACATGATGTCGTCGATCTGGTCCTTGTCGATGGTCTCGAACTTCATCAGCGCGTCGGCCATGGCGTGCAGCGTCTCCATCCGCTCGGTGAGGATGGAGCGCGCCCGCTCGTAGTTGCGCTCGATGAGGTGGCGGATCTCCTGGTCGATGACGTGCGCCGTCTCGTCGGAGACCATCTTGTGCTGGGTCACCGAGTGTCCGAGGAAGACCTCGCCGTCATCCTCGCTGTAGGTCTGCGGGCCGAGCACGTCGGACAGCCCCCACTTGGTGACCATGTTGCGCGAGATCTCGGTGGCGCGCTGGATGTCATTCTGCGCACCCGTGGTCACCGACTCACTACCGAAGATCAGCTCCTCGGCAACGCGCCCGCCAAACAGGCTCGAAAGCGAACTCTCGAGGCGCTTCTTGCTGTAGCTGTAACGATCGTCCTCGGGCAGGAACAGCGTCACGCCGAGCGCGCGGCCGCGCGGGATGATGCTGACCTTGTGCACCGGGTCGTGGTCCGGGACCAGCCGGCCGACGATCGCATGGCCCGACTCGTGATAGGCGGTCAGGCGCTTCTCCTCCTCGGACATCACCATCGAGCGGCGCTCGGCGCCCATCATGATCTTGTCCTTGGCCTTCTCGAAGTGGTCCATCTCGACCACGCGACGGTTGGAACGCGCGGCGAACAGCGCCGCCTCGTTGATCAGGTTGGCGAGGTCCGCACCGGAGAAGCCCGGCGTGCCACGCGCGATGATCGACATGTCCACATTGTCAGCGACCGGCACCTTGCGCGAATGCACCTTGAGGATCTGCTCGCGACCGCGGACGTCGGGCAGCGGCACCACCACCTGGCGGTCGAAGCGGCCCGGGCGCAGCAGAGCCGGGTCGAGGACGTCGGGGCGGTTGGTCGCGGCGATCACGATCACGCCCTCGTTGCCCTCGAAGCCGTCCATCTCGACCAGGAGCTGGTTGAGCGTCTGCTCGCGCTCGTCGTGACCGCCGCCGAGACCGGCGCCGCGATGACGGCCGACCGCATCGATCTCGTCGATGAAAATGATGCACGGCGCGTTCTTCTTGGCCTGCTCGAACATGTCGCGTACGCGTGACGCGCCGACGCCGACGAACATCTCGACGAAGTCGGAGCCGGAGATGGTGAAGAACGGCACCCGCGCCTCGCCGGCGATGGCGCGCGCGAGCAAGGTCTTGCCGGTACCAGGCGAGCCGACCATCAGTACGCCGCGCGGGATCTTGCCGCCGAGGCGCTGGAACTTGGAGGGATCGCGCAGGAACTCGACCAGCTCGCCGACCTCTTCCTTGGCCTCGTCGACACCGGCGACGTCGCCGAAGGTGACCTTGACCTGGTCCTCGCTGAGCATGCGCGCACGACTCTTGCCGAACGACATCGCGCCGCGCCCGCCGGCACCGCCCTGCATCTGGCGCATGAAGAAGATCCACACGCCGATCAGCAGCAGCATCGGGAACCAGGAGATGAAGATTTGCATCAGCAGCGACTGCCCCTCGGGGGCGCGCGCGTCGATCTCGACGCCGTTGCGCAGCAGGTCGCCGATCAGGCCGTCGTCGTCGGGGGTGAAGGTGGTGAACTTCTCGCCGTTGTGCAGGGTGCCCTGCACGGTGCGACCCTCGATCACCACCCGCGAGACCTGGCCGTCGTTGACCTGGCTGATGAACTCCGAGTAGGCGAGCCGCGCGGCGGTCGCCGGCCGATTGCCGAAATTGTTGAACACGGTCATCAGCACCACCGCGATGATGACCCAGAGAAGCATGTTTCTTGCCATGTCGTTCAACGCTTTATGACCTGTCGGCGAATCGGGAAAAAGGGGTGAAACCGCAAGCTTAGTACCTTACACCAGCCGATAGTTCCGAGCCAGAAGGTAGACCTCGCGGCTGCGTGGGCGCGACGCCTTCGGCTTGCGCACCACGACCTTCGAGAACGCAGCGCGCAGCTCGGCGAGCAGCGGATCGAAGCCCTCGCCCTGGAACATCTTCAACAGCAGGTCGCCCTTCGGACGCAGCACCTGTCGCGCGCAATCCAGGGCGAGTTCCGCGAGCAGCGCGGAGCGCGGCTGATCGACCGCCTTCATACCACTCATATTGGGGGCCATGTCGGACAATACAAGGTCCACGGGCCGTCCATCGAGCTCGCCGAGCAGCCGATCGAGCACCGCCTGCTCGGTGAAATCGCCCTGCAACACCGTCACGCCCGGCAGCGGCTCGATCGGCAACAGGTCGAGCGCCACGACCCGCCCCCCGGGGCCGACCTTGTCCGCCGCCACCTGGGCCCAGCCGCCCGGTGCGGCACCGAGATCGACCACGGTCTGCCCCGGGCGCAACAGGCGGTCGCGCTGGTCGATCTCGAGCAGCTTGAAGGCGGCCCTGGAACGCAGGCCGAGCGCCTGGGCCTGGCGCACGAAGGCGTCGCCGAAGTGCTCGCGCAACCAGCGCTCGCTGCTCTTGCTACGCGCCACGTTGGATCCCGTGCGCGGCCATGGCGCAATGCATCGGGTAGACTGTGCGCCGCTTCATCTTCCAGGATCCGCACGCATGGCCCTGCCAGACAAACAGCGCCGCCGGCTGCGCCAGCTCGGCCACGCCCTCAAGCCGGTGGTGATCGTCGGCGGCCAGGGCCTCCACGACGCCCTGATCGCCGAGATCGGCGGTGCGCTGGAGCATCACGAACTGATCAAGGTGCGGGTCAACGCCGGCGAGCGGACCGTGCGGGATGCCATGATCGGGAGCATCTGCGACGTCTGCGGCGCGGAACTGGTGCAGCGCGTCGGTCACGTCGCGCTGCTGTACCGCCGCAACCCCGACAAGCCGCGCATCAAGCTCGACTGACGGCCACGCGCACTCAGACGTACTCGACCGCGAGGATCTCGTAGCTGCGATCGCCACCCGGCGTGCGCAGGTCGACCACGTCGCCCTCCTGCTTGCCGATCAGTGCGCGCGCGATGGGCGAGGTGATCGAGACCCGTCCGGCCTTGATGTTGGCCTCGTCCTCGCCGACGATCTGGTAGCGCACCTCGGCCCCACTCTCCTCGTCGAGCAGTTCCACGGTGGCCCCGAACACCACCTTGCCACCGGCGTCGAGCTGGGTGACATCGATCACCTGGGCGTGGCCCAGCTTGTGCTCGATGTCACGGATCCGCGCCTCGATGAAGCCCTGCTGTTCGCGCGCGGCATGGTACTCGGCGTTCTCCTTGAGATCGCCGTGGGCGCGCGCCTCGGCGATCGCCTTGATCACCTTGGGCCGCGCATCGGTCTTGAGCTCATGAAGCTCCACGCGCAGCTGCTCGGCGCCGCGCGCGGTCAGGGGCACCTTGTTCATGTCACCATCTCCCGGTGCAGGTCCTGCAGGCGGTTGATGTCGACGTCGTCGAGGCAGCGCAGCGCCATCACGGTCGCGCGCGCCCCGGCCAGGGTCGTCGAGTAGGCCACCTTGTGGTTGAGGGCCTCGCGGCGGATCGCGAACGAATCGGAGACCGCCGGCTTGCCCTCGGTAGTGTTGATGATCAGGCTGATCTCGTCGTTCTTGATCAGGTCGACCACGTGCGGCCGACCCTCGGCGACCTTGTTGATCGCCTGGCACGGCACGCCGAGTTCGTTGAGCATGCGCGAGGTGCCACGCGTGCCGACCAGCTCGAAGCCGAGCTCGACCAGCGCCCGCGCCACCTCGACGGCGCCCGCCTTGTCGGCATCGCGCATGCTGAGCAGCGCCTTGCCGCCTCGTGGCAGCACGCTGCCGGCGCCCAGCGTGGCCTTGGCAAACGCCTCGCCGAAGCTCGCGCCGACGCCCATCACTTCGCCGGTCGATTTCATCTCGGGTCCGAGCAACGGGTCGACGCCGGGGAACTTGGCGAACGGGAAGACCGCTTCCTTTACCGCGAAGTAGCGCGGCCTGCGCTCCCTGGTCACGCCCTGTTCGGCCAGCGTGCGACCGGCCATGCAGCGCGCCGCGACCTTGGCCAGGGGTACGCCGATGGTCTTGGAGACGAATGGCACGGTACGCGACGCACGCGGGTTGACCTCCAGGATGTAGAGGTCGTCGCCCTGCAGCGCGAACTGGGTGTTCATCAACCCGACCACGCCGAGTTCGAGCGCCATCTGTCGCACCTGTTCCGCGAGGCGCTCCTGCACCGCTGCGTCGAGGGAGTAAGGCGGCAGTGAACAGGCGGAGTCGCCGGAGTGCACGCCGGCCTGCTCGATGTGTTCCATGATGCCCCCGATCAGCACCTGCTCGCCGTCACACACCGCGTCGACATCGACCTCGACGGCGTCGTCGAGAAAACGGTCGAGCAGCACCGGCGATTCGTTGGAAACACGGATCGCCTCGTGCATGTAGCGGTTGAGGTCGGCCTCGCTGTAGACGATCTCCATGCCGCGCCCGCCGAGCACGTAGGAGGGCCGCACGACCAGCGGGTAGCCGATCTCGTCGGCCAGGCGCAAAGCGTCGTCGACGCTGCGCGCGGTGCGGTTCGGCGGCTGGCGCAGACCGAGCTTGTCGATCATCTGCTGGAAGCGCTCGCGGTCCTCGGCCCGGTCGATGGCGTCGGGCGTGGTGCCGATGATCGGCACGCCGGCCGCCTCGAGGTCGCGCGCGAGCTTCAGCGGCGTCTGGCCACCGAACTGCACGATGACCCCCTTGGGGCGCTCCTTGTCGACGATCTCGAGCACGTCTTCCAGGGTCAGCGGCTCGAAGTAGAGGCGGTCGGAGGTGTCGTAGTCGGTCGAGACGGTCTCCGGGTTGCAATTGACCATGATGGTCTCGTAGCCGTCCTCGCGCATCGCCAGCGCCGCGTGCACGCAGCAGTAGTCGAACTCGATGCCCTGACCGATGCGGTTCGGACCTCCGCCGAGGACCATGATCTTGTCGCGATCGGTGACTGCCGCCTCGCACTCCTCCTCGTAGGTGGAGTACATGTAGGCGGTCGAGGTGGCGAACTCCGCCGCACAGGTGTCGACGCGCTTGAACACCGGACGCACACCGAGCTCGTGGCGGCGCGTGCGGATCTCCTTCTCGGTGACGTCGCACAGCCGCGCCAGGCGGCGATCGGAGAAACCGGCGCGCTTGAGCGTACGCAGGCGCCCCGCAGTCAGGCTCGCGATACCACCCTCGGTCACGCGCGCCTCGTCGTGGATCAGCGCCTCGATCTGCACCAGGAACCAGGGGTCGATGCTCGTCAGTTCGAACGCGCGCTCGACGCTCATGCCGGCACGCATCGCATCGGCGAGGTAGAGCAGGCGGTCGGCGCCCGGCTCCTGCAGCTCGAGACGGAAACGTTCCTTGGCCCCCTCGCTGTCCGGATGAAGCACCGGCTCGAGACCGTCGATGCCGGTTTCGAGACCACGCAACGCCTTCTGCAGCGACTCCTGGAAGGTGCGGCCGATGGCCATCACCTCGCCCACCGACTTCATCTGGGTGGTCAGGCGTGGTTCGGCCTGTGCGAACTTCTCGAACGTGAAACGCGGGATCTTGGTGACGACGTAGTCGATGCTCGGCTCGAACGAGGCCGGAGTCGCACCGCCGGTGATGTCGTTCCGGAGCTCGTCGAGGGTGTAGCCGATCGCCAGCTTGGCCGCGACCTTGGCGATCGGGAAACCGGTCGCCTTCGAGGCCAGCGCCGAGGAGCGCGACACGCGCGGGTTCATCTCGATGACGATCATGCGCCCGTCGTCGGGGTTGATCGCGAACTGGACGTTGGAACCGCCGGTCTCGACCCCGATCTCGCGCAGCACCGCGATCGAGGCGTCGCGCATGATCTGGTATTCCTTGTCGGTCAGCGTCTGCGACGGTGCGACGGTGATCGAGTCGCCGGTGTGCACGCCCATCGGGTCGAAGTTCTCGATCGAGCAGACGATGATGCAGTTGTCGTGCTTGTCACGCACGACCTCCATCTCGTACTCCTTCCAACCGAGCAGCGACTCCTCGATCAGCAGCTCGTTGGTCGGCGACAGGTCGAGTCCACGGTGACAGATCTCGACGAATTCCTCGCGATTGTAGGCGATGCCGCCACCGCTACCACCGAGCGTGAACGACGGCCGGATGATGGTCGGGAAGCCGATCTGCACCTGGACCTGCAGCGCCTCCTCGAGGCTGTGCGCGAGCGCCGAGCGCGCCGAGCCGAGCCCGATCGCGGTCATCGCCTCGCGGAACTCAGCTCGACGCCGAATCTTTCCAGCACCCCCTCGCGCGCCAGGTCGAGCGCACAGTTGAGCGCGGTCTGGCCGCCCATGGTCGGCAGCAGCGCGTCGGGGCGCTCGGCCTCGATGACGCGCTCCAGCGTCTGCCAGTGCACCGGCTCGATGTAGATCGCGTCCGCGGTCTCCGGGTCGGTCATGATCGTGGCCGGGTTCGAGTTGACCAGCACCACCCGGTACCCCTCTTCGCGCAGCGCCTTGCACGCCTGCGCGCCGGAGTAGTCGAACTCGCAGGCCTGGCCGATGACGATCGGCCCGGCGCCGATGATCATGATGGTCTGCAGGTCGTCGCGCCTGGGCATCGGCTTCAGACCACGCCGCGTCGCGCTTCGAGCGCGGTGACGAATCGATCGAACAGGTAGGCCATCTCGTGTGGCCCGGGGCTCGCCTCGGGATGGCCCTGGAAGCCGAACGCGGCCTGCTCGACGTGGGCCACGCCCTGCAGCGTGCCGTCGAACAGCGAACGGTGGGTGGCACGCAGCGTTGCTGGCAGCGTCGCCTCGTCGACCGCGAAGCCGTGGTTCTGGCTGGTGATGAACACGCGCCCGGTGTCGAGATCCTGGACCGGGTGGTTGGCGCCGTGGTGGCCGAATTTCATCTTCATGGTGCGTGCACCGCTGGCCAACGCCAGCAACTGGTGTCCGAGGCAGATGCCGAACAGTGGCACGCCCGCGTCGAGGAGTTCGGCGATCGCCGCGACCGCGTAGGCACACGGTTCGGGATCACCCGGACCGTTGGAGAGGAACACCCCGTCGGGGCTGCGTGCCAGCACCTCGCTGGCGGGCGTCTGGGCCGGCACCACGCTGACCCGGCAGCCGCGGTCGACCAGCATGCGCAGGATGTTGCGCTTGACGCCGAAATCGTAGGCGACGACGTGGTACGGCAGGTCCACGGCATCCTCCGGGAGCCCGTCCTCGAGGCTCCAGCTGCCCTGGGACCACGCATACGGGCCGGGAGTGGTCACCTCCTTGGCCAGGTCCATGCCCTGCAGGCCTGGGAAGGCGCGCGCGGCGGCCACCGCGGCCTCGGCGCTGATGTCGTCGCCGGCAACCAGGCAGCCGGCCTGGGCGCCCTTCTCGCGCAGGATGCGGGTCAGGCGGCGGGTGTCGATGCCGGCGATGCCGACCACGCCCTGGGCCGCGAGGTAGTCCTCGAGGCGCTGCTCGGAGCGCCAGTTGCTCGGCAACCGTGGCAGATCGCGGATCACCAGCCCGGCACACATCACGCCAGAGGATTCCTCGTCGGCCGCATTGACGCCGGTGTTGCCGATGTGCGGATAGGTCAGGGTGACGATCTGGCGCCGGTACGAGGGATCGGTGACGATCTCCTGGTAGCCCGACATGGCGGTATTGAACACCACCTCTCCCACGGACTCCCCGGAAGCACCGATGGATTCACCGTGGAACAGGCTGCCATCTTCGAGGGCGAGCAGCGCGGGGGCTCTCAAGGCATGTCTCCTGGGCGTACATGCAGAGCGGGAGAGGCCCTACAGCCACTCCCGCTCGTCAAATCGGTCATGGACCGGCGCGGATCGGGCGCCATTCTAGCCAAGCGGCCCGGAGGTGTCCACGCGCAGCCGCACGGCCCGGCGAAACTCCAACAAGGCACCATCCCAACCCATTGAAAGCACGATGGCGAGGTGGTGGAGCAACTCAGCGCAGACCCAGCACGTCCTGCATGTCGAACAGCCCTTTGGCGTGTCCGGAGAGCCATTGCGCGGCACGCACCGCGCCGCCGGCGAAGGTCATGCGGCTGGTCGCGCGATGGGTGATCTCGACCCGCTCGCCGGTCGCGGCGTAGAGCACCGTGTGCTCGCCGACGATGTCGCCGGCGCGGATGGTCTCGAAACCGATGGTCTGCCGGTCGCGTGGCCCGGTCTGCCCCTCGCGGCCGTACACCGCGC
The DNA here is from genome assembly GCA_009937385.1 of Gammaproteobacteria bacterium. Lineage (GTDB taxonomy): Bacteria > Pseudomonadota > Gammaproteobacteria > QNFN01 > QNFN01 > QNFN01. The sequence continues at coordinate 11,821 of JAACFL010000009.1, forward strand.
ACGTGGCCAGGTCACGGCCAAGGGCATCGGCGACCACTTCGCCGAGACGCAGCGCGGTGCCGGACGGCGCATCGACCTTGTGCCGGTGGTGGGCCTCGACGATCTCGATGTCGACGCTGTCGCCGAGCACGCGCGCGGCGATCTCGGCCAGCTTGAAGGTGAGGTTGACGCCGACGCTCATGTTCGGCGCGAACACCACCGGGATCGACTCGGCCGCATCGGCAATCGCCTGCTTCTGCGCGGCGTCCAGGCCGGTGGTGCCGATCACCATGCCGCGACCGTGTGCGCAGCAGTGCGCGAGCGCGGTGGTCGTGCCCTGCGGCATCGTGAAGTCGATCAGCACGTCGAAATCACCGCCGAGCGCGGCCAGATCGCCGCCGACGGTCACGCCGAGCTTGCCGAGGCCGGCCATCTCGCCGGCGTCGAGCCCGACCAGCGGGCTGTCCGGGCGGTCGAGTGCCGCCACCAGCTGCGCGCCTTCGGCATCCCGGACCGCCTCGATCAGCGCCCGGCCCATGCGCCCACCGGCGCCGTGGATCGCGATGCGGTTCATCGTCCCCTCCCCTGGTGGACCGGCGTGGGCCGGCTCAGAACTTCATGCCGTCGAAGAAACTGCGCACGCCGTCCAGCCACGAGCTCTGCTTCGGGCTGTGGTGGCCGCCGTCGCGCTCCATGGTCGCCTCGAACTCGCGCAGGATCTCCTTCTGCTCCTCGCTGAGGTTGACCGGCGTCTCGACCGAAACCCGGCACAGCAGGTCACCGGTGGTGCCGCCGCGCACCGGGCGTACGCCCTTGCCACGCAGCCGGAACATCTTGCCGGACTGGGTCTCGGGTGGGATCTTGAGCATCACCCGGCCCTCGAGCGTAGGCACCGCCAGCTCCCCACCGAGCACCACGGTGGTGAAACCGATCGGCACCTCGCAGAAGAGGTCGTTGCCCTCGCGGCCAAAGATCGCGTGCTCCTTGACGCGGATGTGCACGTAGAGATCGCCCGGCGGTGCGCCCTTCTCACCCACCTCGCCCTCGCCGGCGAGGCGAATGCGGTCGCCGTTGTCGACCCCGGCCGGCACCTTGACCGACAGCGTGCGCGACTCCTCCACGCGCCCGGCACCCCGGCACGTCGGACACGGGTCGCTGATCATCACACCCTCGCCATGGCAGCGCGGGCAGGTCTGCTGGATCGAGAAGAAGCCCTGCTGCATGCGCACCTGGCCAACCCCGCCGCAGGTGCTGCACTTGGTCGGCTGACTGCCCTTGCGCGCCCCGCTGCCGTCGCAGGTCTCGCAGGTCGCCAGCGTCGGCACGCGGATCTTCACCGTGGTCCCGTGCACCACCTCCTCGAGCGAGAGGGTCAGGTTGTAGCGCAGGTCGGCGCCACGGAAGCTCTGTTGGCGACCACCGCCACGCCCACCGAAGATGTCACCGAAGACGTCACCGAAGATGTCGCTGAAGCTCGCCCCACCCGGGCCGCCTGGGCCGTGCCCGGCGCCCATCGAGGGATCGACCCCGGCGTGACCGAACTGGTCGTAGGCGGCGCGCTTCTGCGCGTCACCGAGTATGTCGTAGGCCTCCTTGGCTTCCTTGAACCGCTCCTCGGCGACCTTGTCGTCGGGATTGCGGTCGGGGTGCAGCTTCATCGCCAGGCGACGGAAGGCCTTCTTGATGTCGGCCTCGCTGGCGTTGCGGGGGACGCCGAGGACTTCGTAGTAGTCGCGTTTCGCCATGGTCTCTCAACGCTCGGGCCACGGGCGCGGGATGGCACCCCGTCGGGGTGCCGCCGCGGCCGTGGCCGTGATCCCCTGCCGCGCCGCCCGGCGCGCCAGTTTACTTGTCGTCCTTGACTTCCTCGAACTCGGCGTCGACGACATCATCCTGCGCCTGGGACGTCGTCTCGTCCGCCGCGCCCTGGTCGGTGCCGCCCGCGCTCTCGCTCTCGGCCTGCTGCTTGTAGACCCGTTCGGCGAGCTTGCCGGAACGCTCGGCGAGCGCCTCGGTCTTGGCCTCGATCTCAGCCTTGTCGTCACCCTCGATCGCCTTGCGCAGCGCGGCGATGGCGTCGTCGATCTCCTGCTGCTCGCCATCCTCGAGCTTGTCGCCGAGCTCCTTCACCGACTTCTCGGTGGCGTGGATCATGTTCTCGGCCTGGTTGCGCGCATCGACGAGCTCGCGCATGCGCTTGTCCTCGTCGGCGTGGGCCTCGGCATCCTTGACCATCTTGTCGATCTCCTCGTCGGAGAGACCGCTCGAAGCCTTGATGATGATCGACTGCTCCTTGCCGGTCGCCTTGTCCTTGGCCGACACGTTGAGGATGCCGTTGGCGTCGATGTCGAACGTCACCTCGACCTGCGGCACACCGCGTGGCGCCGGCGGGATGTCGGCGAGATCGAAGCGGCCGAGCGACTTGTTGCCGGAGGCCATCTCGCGCTCCCCCTGCATCACGTGCACGGTGACCGCGGTCTGGTTGTCGTCCGCGGTCGAGAACACCTGCTGCGCCTTGGTCGGAATGGTGGTGTTCTTGTCGATCAGCTTGGTCATGACGCCGCCGAGGGTCTCGATGCCGAGCGACAGCGGGGTCACGTCGAGCAGCAGCACGTCCTTGACCTCGCCGCCCAGCACGCCGCCCTGGATCGCGGCGCCGATCGCCACCGCCTCGTCCGGGTTGACGTCCTTGCGCGGCTCCTTGCCGAAGAAGTCCTTGACCACCTCCTGCACCTTGGGCATGCGCGTCTGACCGCCCACCAGGATGATGTCGTCGATCTGGGAGGCCGACAGGCCGGCGTCCTTGAGCGCGGTCTTGCACGGCCCGATGGTGCGCGCGATCAGGTCGTCGACCAGCGACTCGAGCTTGGCCCGGGTCAGCTTCATGTTGAGGTGCTTCGGGCCGCTCGCATCGGCGGTGATGTAGGGCAGGTTGATCTCGGTCTGGGTGCTCGACGAGAGCTCGATCTTGGCCTTCTCCGCCGCCTCCTTGAGGCGCTGCAGGGCCAGCGGGTCGTTGTGCAGATCGACCGTCGACTCCTTCTTGAACTCGTCGGAGATGTAGTCGATCAGGCGCAGGTCGAAGTCCTCGCCACCAAGGAAGGTGTCGCCGTTGGTCGACAGCACCTCGAACTGGTGCTCGCCGTCGACCTCGGCGATCTCGATGATCGAGATGTCGAAGGTACCGCCACCGAGGTCGTAGACCGCCAGCTTGGCGTCGCCGCGCTTCTTGTCCATGCCGTAGGCGAGCGCCGCCGCGGTCGGCTCGTTGATGATGCGCTTGACCTCGAGACCGGCGATGCGCCCGGCGTCCTTGGTGGCCTGGCGCTGGGAGTCGTTGAAGTAGGCCGGGACGGTGATGACCGCCTCGGTGACCTTCTCGCCGAGGTAATCCTCGGCGGTCTGCTTCATCTTCTGCAGCACCTTGGCCGAGATCTCGGGCGGCGCCATCTTGTTGCCATGGGCCTCGACCCAGGCATCGCCGTTGTCGGCCCCGACGATCTTGTACGGCACCATCTTGATGTCGCGCTGGACGACGTCGTCCTTGAAGCGACGGCCGATCAGGCGCTTGATCGCAAACAGGGTGTTGTCCGGGTTGGTGACCGCCTGACGCTTGGCCGACTGGCCGACCAGCGTCTCGCCGTCCTTGGTGAACGCCACCACCGACGGCGTGGTGCGATCACCCTCGCTGTTCTCGATGACGCGCTGCTTGCCGTCCTCCATGATCGCCACGCACGAATTGGTGGTGCCGAGGTCGATGCCGATGATCTTGGCCATTTGAATGCTCCGTTAACCTGCAGATTCTTAAGTGAAACGTGTCCTGTACCCTAGGTGGGGTGACAGGCGCTTGAATTCAAGTCCCGTCGGCCGGTGGCGGCGCTGACGAAACGATGACCAGGGCCGGGCGCAGCAGGCGCTCGTTGAGCGTGTAGCCCTTCTGGTAGACGGTCACGACGTGGTCCGGCTCGACCTCGCCGCTCGGCTGGGTGGCCATCGCCTGGTGCAGGTCGGGATTGAACTTCTCTCCCTCGGGTACGACTTCGACGATGCCGTGCTTCTCGAGCGCGGTCGTGAGCATCTTCAGGGTCAGCTCGGTGCCCTCGTGGAGCTTGGCGACGTCGGCGCTTTCGTCCGCTGCCGCGGCGAGCCCCAGCTCGAGGCTGTCGCGCACCGACAGCAGCTCCATGGCAAAGCGCTCGAGGGCGTACTTGTGGGCGTTCTCGAGATCACGCGTGGTGCGCTTGCGCAGATTGTCCATGTCGGCCAGCGTGCGCAGCTGCTGCTCCCGCGCCTCGTCGGCCTCGCCGCGCAGCGACTCGAGCTCCGCTTCCAGCTCGGCGATGCGGGCCGCCGGGTCCGTGGACGCTTCCGTGGCGGCACCGGTCGGCCCAGTCCCGGCTTCCGGCGTCTCGGCGGGCGCCTCGGGCATCTCCACGGTCGGGGTGGAGGCGTCTCCGGCCTCGTGCACGCCCCGATCCTGATTCTCGGCACCCCCCGGGGCCGTCTGCTTGTCGCTCATGCGTTCCTGGTCTCCGATTGCAAGGGGCCGCCCTCCGGCGTTCCCGGTGTCCAGAGGTAGATGGGGGCGGCTCAGCCCGACTTCAAGGCGGCGCCGAGCAGCTTGGCGGTGACGTCGACGACCGGGATCACCCGCTCGTAGTCCATCCGCGTCGGTCCGATGACGCCGAGCACGCCGACCGGTTCGCCGTCGATGGCGTAGGTCGAGGTGACCACGCTGCATTCGTCGAACACCGTCTGCCCGGCCTCCTCGCCGATGAAGATGTGCATGCCGTCGGCCTGCAGGCAACGATCGAGCAGGCCGAGCAGCTGGCGCTTGCGCTGGAACGCCTCGAACAGCTGGCGCAGCTTGGCCACGTCGCTGAGCTCGTCGAGCGCCATCAGCCGGGTCTCGCCGGAGATCACGTAATCGTCGCTGTCGCTGGCCGGGCTGAACGCCGCGCTCGCGACGTCGATGGCGGTCAGCATCAGCCGGTTCATGGAGTCGCGGGTCTCGTCGAGTTCCGCGACCAGCGCGTCGCGCACCGCGAGGACGTCACGCCCGACGAAGTGCTCGTTAAGGTAGTTGGCCGCCTGCTGGAGCTCGGATTCGCTGTACTGTCTCTCGGTCTTGATCACCCGGTTCTGCACCTCGCGCTCGTTGACCACCAGGATCGCCAGCACGCGGCCCTCGCCGATCGGCAGGAACTCGACGTGGCGCAGCGCGAAACGCGCGCGCCGCGGCACCATCACCAGGCCGGCCATGTGGGTCATGTCGGAGAGCAGGCGCGACGCGTTCTCGACCAGCTCCTTGCCGTCGCCATCGACGATCAGGCGGCTGCGCAGCTGCTCGATCTCGCCCACCTCCATGCGCTTGAGCGAGACCAGCGAGTCGACGAAGAAGCGGAAACCGCGCGCGGTCGGCACGCGGCCGGCCGAGGTGTGTGGGGAGACGACCAGGCCAAGTTCCTCGAGGTCGGCCATCACGTTGCGGATGGTGGCGGCGCTCAACTCGAGCCCGGCGGCACGCGACAGCGTGCGCGAACCGACCGGCTGGCCATCGCTGATGTATTTCTCGACCAGCACCCGCAACAGGTGCCTGGCGCGCTCGGTCAGTTGCTGCTCAGCCAAGTGGATCTCATCCGCCATGCCAGAGGCCGAGTCGCGGCCGTGATTTAGCACTCTGACAGCCAGAGTGCCAAGAGACGCTAGCAACTCGCCGGAGAGAGTGTCAAGGCGCGGCTGACGCCGGCGCCGGCCACGTGCTAGGTTACCCCGCAACGGCGGCTCGCGACCGCCAGCCACCACCAGCGACGGAGCCACGATGGCCAGCGCGTTCACCCGGATCGGCCTGATCGGCAAGTACAACAGCCCCGAGGTCGGCGAGACCCTGGAGCAGGTCGGTCGGCACCTGCTCGGTCTCGGCCTCGAGGTGACGCTCGACACCGGCAGCAGCCACCTGCTCCGGGAGGGGACCTTCCCGGTGGCCGACCGCGAAGAACTCGGCCGCAGCTGCGACCTGGCGATCGTGGTCGGTGGCGACGGCACGTTGCTGGCCGCGGCACGCAGCCTGACCGACTACCGCGTGCCACTTCTCGGCATCAACCTGGGCCGACTGGGCTTCCTGGTCGACGTCTCACCGGACCAGATGATCGAGCGCCTGGGCCCGATCCTGGCCGGCGACTACCTGGCCGAGGAACGGCTGCTGCTGCACGCGCGCATCACCCGCGAGGGCGAGCTGATCGGCGAGTCGAACGCGTTCAACGACGTCGTCGTGCACAAGACCGACGTCGCACGCATGATCGATTTCGACACCTTCGTCAACGGCGACTTCCTGTTTCCTCTGCGTTCGGATGGCCTGATCGTGTCGACGCCCAGCGGCTCGACCGCCTACGCGCTCTCCGGCGGTGGGCCGATCATGCACCCCAAGCTCAACGCACTGGTGCTGGTGCCGATCTGTCCGCACACCCTGAGCAACCGCCCGACCGTGCTCTCCGGAGACGACCATGTCGAAGTGCTGGTCCGCGACAGCGATGCGCTGGTCACCTGCGACGGGCAGATCAAGATCGCGCTGCTGCCTGGCGACCGGGTCTCGATCCGGCGTCGTGAGCACACCGTGCGCCTGATCCACCCGAGCGACTACCGCTACTTCGAGATCCTGCGCGAGAAGCTGCACTGGCACAAACGGCTGTGATGCCAACGCGATGCTGACCTTCCTGAAGATACGCGACTTCGCCCTGGTCGAGCAGGTCGAGCTCGAGCTCGGCCCTGGGCTGACCGTGCTGACCGGCGAGACCGGCGCCGGCAAGTCGATGCTGGTCGACGCGCTCGGCCTGGTGCTCGGCGACCGCGCCGAACCGCGCCAGATCCGTGCCGGCTGCGAGCGCGCCGAGGTGACCGCCGAATTCAGCGTCGACGGCCAGGACACGGTGCGCGAATGGCTCGCCGAGCACGACCTCGACGACGGCCAGTGCCTGGTGCGCCGGGTTCTGGCTCGGGCCGGACGCTCGCGCGCCTTCGTCAACGGCACCCCGGTGACCCAGCAGGATCTGCGTGATCTCGGTGAACGCCTGGCCGACATTCATGGCCAGCACGAGCACCAGTCTCTGCTGCGCGCCGAGAGCCAGCGGCGCATGCTCGATGCCTGGGGGCGGCATACCGGATGCGCGGCCGAGGTCGCCGCCGCCCACCGGACTTGGCGCGACGCCGAGACGGCGCATGCCGCCCTGGCCCAGGATCAGGCGCGCGACGGCGAGCGCCGCGCCCTGCTGCGCTTCCAGCTCGACGAGCTGACCGCGCTCGAGGCGAGGCCGGGCGAGTACGCGGAGCTCGAGGAGGAGCACCGCCGGCTGGCCCATGCCGACGAGCTGCTGGGCGCGCTGGGCACGCTGTGCGAGGGCCTCTACGAGGCGGACGATGGCAGCATCCACGACCGCCTCGGCCGGGCGGTACGCGAACTTCGCGAGCTGCAGCGTCTCGACCCGGCCCTGGCCGAACACGTCGAGGCGCTCGACGAGGCACTGATCCGCGTCCAGGAGGCGGCTTCCAGCCTGCGCCACCGTGTCGACCGTATCGACCTCGATCCACAACGGCTGGCACAGGTCGAGCGGCGGCTCGAAGCGCTGCATGGAGCGGCGCGCAAGTACCGCGTCGAGCCGGAAGAGCTGCCAGCGCTGCATGCGCAGCTCGCCGCGGAACTCGGCGACGACGAGGATCCGGACACCCGTCTCGCACGGCTGGCCGCCGCCGCGCAGGCCGCCGGCGAGGCCTATGCCTCCGTCGCGAAGACGCTGAGCCGGCACCGGGCCGAGGCGGCGGAGGCACTGAGCGAGGTGGTCACCGCGTCGCTGCAGGAGCTGGCCATGCCGGGCGGCCGTTTCGCAGTCGAACTCGTGCCGCTCGCGGACGCCGCGGGTTCGGCGGGGGGCAACGAGCGGGTGCAGTTCCTGGTCTCGGCCAATCCCGGCCAGCCACCACAGCCGCTGGCACGGGTCGCGTCCGGCGGCGAGCTGTCGCGCATCAGCCTGGCGATCCAGGCCGCGACCGCGGCCAGCGTCGACGTGCCCACGCTGGTCTACGACGAGGTCGACGTCGGCATCGGCGGTCGCGTCGCGGAGATCGTCGGCCGCCTGTTGCGCGACCTCGCGGATCAGCGCCAGGTGTTCTGCATCACCCACCTGCCGCAGGTCGCAGCGCAGGCCCAGGGCCACCTGCAGGTGCACAAGAGCAGCCGGGACGACACGACCTCGACCTCGGTCAGCGCACTCGATCGCAAGGCGCGGATCGAGGAACTGGCACGCATGCTCGGCGGCCTCGAGATCACGGCGCAGACCCGCGCCCATGCCGAGGAGATGATCGCGCTGGCCGGCGCCACCGGCTGACGGCGCGGGCCTCAGCCGCGGCAGCGGGGGCAGAGGCCGTGGATGGTCAGCTGGTGGTCGGTGATCTCGTAGCCGGCCTCGGCGGCGATGGTCTCCTGCAGCTTCTCGATGCGTTCGTCGACGAACTCGTCGACACGCCCGCAGCGGATGCAGACGATGTGATCGTGATGCTCGCCCTGGTTGAGCTCGTAGACCGCCTGGCCACCCTCGAAGTTGTGCTTGATGACCAGCCCTGCTTGTTCGAACTGGGTCAGCACCCGGTAGACCGTCGCCAGCCCCACTTCCTCGCCATCGGCGGTCAACTGCTGGAAGATCTCGTCGACGCTGAGGTGACGGGCGGGATGCGACTCGAGCAGGCGCAGCACCTTGACCCTGGGCAGGGTGACCTTCAGGCCAGCGCGTTTGAGGTCGCGGTTGTCCATGCGACTGCACTCCATGCCCCGTGAGTTGCCCGGGCATATAGGCTATCATCGCCGCGTCGCGACCGGACCCCCTTGACCATGACCATGCGCCAAACCCTGCTGATCGTCACGGCCGTGCTGCTGCTCGGTGCCTGCAGCCTCGAGCGCCTGCCCGGCGTCTACCGCATCGACGTCCATCAGGGCAACGTCGTCACGCCGGCCATGCTCGAGGCGCTGCGTCCGGGCATGACGCGCGAACAGGCGCGCTTCGTGATGGGTACGCCGATGGTGGTCAACACCTTCCACCAGGAACGCTGGGACTACTTCTTCAGCCTGCAGCCGGGACGCGGCGAGCGGGTCAGCTACCACGTGACCCTGGTGTTCGACGGGGACCTGCTGCAGCGGGTCGACGGCGAGCTGCCACCCGAGGTCGCGGGGCTCTCCGACATCAGCGGCACCCGCACCGTTGCCGTCACCGGCGATCTGCCCGACTCGCGCGGCATGCTCGATCGTGCCTGGGACGCGATGACCGACTGGGAGTTTGGTGGCGACGACGAGGCGGCAGCCCCGACCGGCACCCCGCCGGCCTCGCAGCCCAGCAACAACTGAAACCAAGCGACGCGCCCGCGCCGAGGCAGCGGGTCTCGGCCGCTCAGCGCCGCCCGTAGACCTGCACCGCCCGCTTGCAGAACGCGTCGACGAGGCTGCGTGCGATCTGCTGGAACACCGGACCAAGGGTCGCGTCGACCAGGCGGTTGGCGAACTCGAACTGCAGGTCGAAACTGATCCGGCAGCCATCCGTTCCCAGCGCATCGAAGCGCCAGTAACCCTCGAGGTGGCGGAACGGCCCCTCGAGCAGTCGCACCTCGATCATCTTGTCGCGCTGGATCCGGTTGCGGGTCGCGAAGCTGCGGCGCAGCGCGCCGCGGTGGATGTCGATCCGCGCGCGCATCTCGTCGGCATCCGCATACAGCACCTCCGAGCCGGCACACCACGGCAGGAACTCCGGGTAGGCGGCCACGTCGTTGACCAGCGCGTAGACCTCGGCCGGGGTGTAGGGCAACAGCGCCTGTTTGCGGATCGTCTTCATCAGCGGCCCGGCAGGATACCAGTGACGACCAGCAGCAGCAGCACCAGCAGCGGTGGCGCCAGGTAGCGCAACAGCACGCGCCAGGCACGGTAGAGCGGTTCGGGGACCAGTGCCAGCACCAGGCGACAGGAGCGTTCCTCCAGTTGCCAGCCGACGAACAGTGCCGCCAGCAGTGCCGCCAGCGGCGTCAGCAGCCGCCCACCCAGGAACTCCAGCCAGCCGTACGGGCCCTGACCGGCCCAACGCCCCCCCGGCGTGCCGGCGAAGGCCACCAGCAGCAGCGTCGTGGCCAGCCACAAGCTGACACCAACCAGCAACGCCGCCCGGGCACGGCCCAGCCGGCGCCACGCCGCCAGCGCCAGCACCAGGGGCTCGAGCAGCGCCAGCGTGGTCAGCCAGGCCAGCACCACCAGACCGGAATAGAGCGCAACCGCCAGCCAACCGCCGCCGGCCACGCGCGCGAATGCGAGCGGCAGACGCTCGAACAACAGACGCGGTCCCGTCGCCGGCTCGAGCCCGGCCGCGGCCAGCAGCCCGAGCACGACCAGCGTGGCCAGCAGCGCGAACAGCGTGTCGGCCAGCACGATGCGCCAGGCCAGCATGGGCAGCGCACCCCCCGGGGGCAGGTGCGTGGCATAGGCATGCATCACGCCGACCCCGAGGGTCAGGGTGTAGAAGGCCTGGGTCAGCGCAGCGATCAGCCCCACGCCACCGAGCGCACTCGGGTCGAACGTGTACAGCCGGGCGAAGCCTGCGCCAGCCTCGCCATCGACCAGCACCCCGATGAGCGCCGTACCCCAGGCGAAACCGGCCAGGACCAGACCTCCCCAGGCCGCGTGCTCGACACTGCGCCGCACGCCTGCCGCCGACACGGCAACCGCGCTGCCGAGAAACAGCGTCAGCCAGCCGATCGCGACCGTGGGCGCGCTGGCCAGCGCGTCGAAGCGCAACGCGACGGCACGAGGTGTGGGGTTGGCGAAACCACCCTGGAAGGCCGCGGCCAGGTAGCCGAGCAGCCAACTCCCGGTGACCAACAGGCAGGCCAGGACCATCCATGCCGCCACCATCACCAGCCACGGCCAGGCACGCCAGGCGGGTGCGGCCTGGGAGAGCCGAACCTCGGCCGGAAAGTGCACCGGGAGCGCGCCGGTGACACGGCGCGCCAGCACCAGCTCGGCGAGCAGGAGAGGCAGGCCGAGAAGACCGAGCACCACCAGGTAGACGGCGACGAATGCGAGACCGCCGTGTTCTGCGACCAGTCCGGGAAAGCGCCAGGCGTTGCCAAGCCCGAGCGTCGCCCCGATGGCGGCGATCACGAAAGCCTGGTGACTGCTCCAGCGCGTGCCACGCACCGTCCCGTCGCGCAGCATCGCTGCCCCCTGTGGAGATGACCGGGCCATTGTCGGCAATGGATCACGCGCTCACAAGCGCGTTGCGCCTGGCTCGCCGTTCACGCCCTCCCCTATACTCCGCCGATGGCGAAGAGCAGCAAGCAGGGCACAGGCCACAAGACCATCGCGGTCAACGCCAAGGCCCGCCACGACTACTTCATCGAGGAGCGGATCGAGGCCGGGCTGGCTCTCGAAGGCTGGGAGGTCAAGAGCCTGCGGGCCGGTCACCTGCAGATCAAGGAGAGTTACGTCGTGATCCGCCAGGGTGAGATCTGGCTGGTCGGCGCCAACATCTCGCCGCTGACCTCGGCCTCCAGCCATGTCCATCCCGATCCGACGCGGACCCGCAAGCTGCTGGTGCACCGCCGCGAGATGGATCGCCTGATCGGCGCCGTCGAGCGTCGCGGCTATGCGCTGGTGCCGCTGGCGATGTACTGGAAGAAGGGACGCGCCAAGCTCGAGATCGCGCTGGCCAAGGGCAAGAAGCTGCACGACAAGCGGGCCACCGAGCGCGACCGCGACTGGGAACGGCAGCGCCAGCGGCTGCTCAAGAACTGAACTTCAGCGCTTCTGCTGCCAGCCACCCCCGGCCTGGTACCACCAGCCGGACGGGGCGTTATCGACCCAGCGCCGCGCGAACGTGGTGCGGATCTCCCGTTCCCATTTCGGCTGACCGTTGACCCGCGCGATCTCGCGGTAGAGCGCATTGCGGTCGGCGTTCTCGTCGGCAACCAGTTTCTTGACCGCGTTGCGCTCGCGCAGCGGAACGCTGGCCGGAGCACGCACCGCGACCTCGCCGGCGGCGGTCAGGCCGACCGCTCCCGAGGCGTAGTGCGGTTCGAGCCTGCGGTGCCGGGCACGCATCGACGCGGTCAGTGACTCGATGGCGGGCGACGAGACGTTGAGATCGGCCTCCGCCGCATGTGCCGGGCTCACCAGCCACTCCAGCCAGCCCGGCGTGGTGCTCGACTGCTCCTTGCCGGCGGGTGGTGGAGCCGACTCCTCCGGTTGCGCGCCCCACACCTCCTCGATGATGCGGTCGGCGGCCTTCTCGGCCGCTGCGGCCGGGAAGTAGATGTTGATCGTCACGCAGGCGGTTGCCAGCAGGGCCGGCAGCAGTGACAGCGGTTTACGCAGGCGCATCGTCCTCTCCTCGCCAGACGGCAGTTTCACCGACGGGTCCAGCATGCATGCCGGTATCTGAACCATCGCTGAACCCAGGTGCTTCAGTTCACGACCGGCGCGGGTGCCGCCATGGCGCGCTGCACGCGGTCGACCAGCTCGGCCCAGTCGACCCGCCGCACGTGGCCGATGATATCGATGCGCGGCAATCCCCCACCCTTGACCAGATAATAGCCGGACGCGGCGGGCTCGACACCGTCGAGTTCGCAGACCGCGCCGCGCAGTCTGCAGCGGAATCCCAGTCGACTGTAGCCGAACTCCTCGAAGAAGCGCAGCGCGCCCTGCGACAGCACCCCTCCGAGGCCACCGATGCTGGTGATGCTCTCCACCGCCCGCTGGCTGATGCGGCGCCGCGAGTCGTCGCCCGGTGGCGTGCCCAGCTCCGCGTCGAAGCGCACCGGCCGCCAGTCATGCAGCAGCAGGCCGTCGATCTGGCCGGCCAGCCGGCCCTCGATGCGCCCGATGGTGAAGGTACGTGTCAGCAACTCCAGGTCGAGGTCATCGACCACCACGTCGGCGTGCAGCGCCGCGAGCGGCCCGAGCGGACGCTCGAGGCGCGGATCGCGGATGCGGATCGCGCCGTCGAACAGATCGACCCGCAACTCGCCATCGACCGCGAGCGTCTCGTCCGCGTAACGCAGCACGGGCACCTCGCCACCGACCTGGCCCGCCATCAGCGGCCAGCCGAACGCATAGCCGAGGGCCTCGAGCGAGATCGGCTCGAGCCCGGCCTGCAACGTCACGTGCATGCCGTCTTCGCCGCCCCCGGTCGCTTCCAGTGCGACCACGTTCAGCGCGCCGTCGACCAGCGGCTGGCGCAACGGCTCGAGCAGCTTCAGCGTGCCGTCACGCAGCGTGAAGCGGGCCTGTGCGGCACCGACCGCGAGACCGAGCAGCTGCCCCCCGGCCCAACGCAGTTCGCCGGGCGGAGCATCGACGCCGCCCCAGGCGAGCCGGCCAGAGAGGCCGCCGAGTGCGAAGCGGCCGCCCCGATCGCGCAGGGCCACGTCGTCGAGCTCCGCATCGACTTCCCACGCGTCCGCCGTGCCATGCAGGCGACCGTGCACGGCGCCATCGAGCGCGAGGTCATCGAGCGCCGTACCGATCAGCAACGGCTGCAGCCAGGCCGCGTAGAAGGTGTCGAGGGTTCGGCTGGCGAAGGCGAGATCGGCCGTGACCAGCTCGCGTGGCGTCCCGCGCAGCCCGAAGCTGCCAGAAAGCTGGAAGGCGTCGCCCTGTTCGAGCTGGAATCCGCTCACCTCCACACCGCCGTCGACATCGACGGTGAGGTCGCCGCGCAGCACCAGCGGGGCGAGTGTGGCGTCGATCAGCACCGGGTCGCTGAACAGCACCCCCTGCGCGGCGCGCAGCTCCAGGTTGCCGGCCCAGCCCGCCCCCTCGCTTCGCAGCCCGGCGAGGACGTGGCCGTCGAGCGTCTCGCCGGCCAGGCTGCCTGTCGCATCGTCGAAGGCGAGGCCGGCGATCGCCAGATCGAGATCGAGGTCGAACGCGTCATCGCGCCCCGCGGCCTCGATCCCTCCCGCGAGCTCGCCCGCCGTTACGCTGACCGGCAGCCGAACATGGCGAGCCACCAATCCAGCCAGGCAGCCGGCCGCCAGGGACTCCACATGCAGCGCCGCGCGCCAGCCACGCGGTCCCGTGCTGGCCGTCCCACGCAACTGCCCATCGCACAGGTCGAGCCCCTGCATCGCCAACGACAACTCGCCCCGACCCGGAGCGTAGGCGAAGCCGAGCGAACCCTGCAGGGTCTCCCCAGTCTCTGCGACCAGGCTCAGACGGGCACGATCACAGTGCCATTTCCCGTCATCCTGTTCGAGGTCGGCACAAGCCAGCTGCAGGTCACTGAAACCGCCCACCCCGGGCAATTCGAGCTCGGCGATCGAGAGGTCGGCGCCGGTCTTCCCATCCGCTTGCCAGATCCAGTCGAGCACGACACCGCGCGCGTGCCATCCCTGACCGGCGAGGTCGCCTATCCGCAGTCCACCGCCATGCGGTTCGTCCGCGGGTCGCGCAATCGCGACACAGCAGGCCAGCAGCAGCCAGGCAAGGTGCGCGCGCAAGCGCTCAGTCGCCGGGGAAGATCCCGGTCGAGAGGTAGCGATCACCCCGGTCGCAGATGATCGCGACGAGGGTCGCGTCGTGCAGCTCTTCGCTCAACTGCAGTGCGGCGGCGACGGCCCCACCCGACGAGACACCGGCAAACAATCCCTCCTGCGCGGCCAGTGCGCGCGTGGTCTCTTCCGCCTGCGCCTGGCTCACGTCGATGACGCGGTCGACGCGCTCCGGTTCGAAGATCCTGGGCAGGTAGGCGGTGGGCCAGCGCCGGATGCCTGGGATGCTGGCCCCCTCGGCCGGCTGCACGCCGACGATCTGCACCGCGGGGTCCTGTTCCTTGAGGTAGCGCGAGACGCCCATGATGGTGCCGGTGGTGCCCATCGCGCTGACGAAGTGGGTGATGCGTCCCTCGGTCGCCTGCCAGATCTCGGGACCGGTGGTCTCGTAGTGGGCCCGCGGGTTGTCGGGATTGGCGAATTGATCGAGCACACGGCCCTGGCCCTCGCGCTGCATCTGCTCGGCGAGGTCACGCGCACCCTCCATGCCCTGTTCGCGCGTGACCAGAACCAGCTCTGCGCCGTAGGCACGCATCACAGCGCGCCGCTCGAGGCTCAGGTTGTCGGGCATGATCAGCCGCATGCGATAGCCACGGATCGCCGCGGCCATCGCCAGCGCGATGCCCGTATTACCGCTGGTCGCCTCGATCAGGGTGTCGCCGGGACGGATTTCACCACGCGCCTCGGCGTGACCGATCATGCTCAGCGCCGGGCGGTCCTTGACCGAGCCGGCCGGGTTGTTGCCTTCGAGCTTGGCCAGCAGGGTGTTGCCGTTGGCGACCGGCAACCGCTGCAGGCGTACCAATGGCGTGTGGCCGACATGGCGGTCCAGGGTCGGGTAGAGCATCACGCACCCTCAGGTGGATTCGGGCGAGAGCATACCCGCTGCCTCGCGCACGCGGCCAGCCGGTGAACGGGATGCATTGGGTCAACGGCTACTGCATAATCGTCAGCAGAATTCTAACGACATGAAGGGCCTGCAATTTCCCCTGGGGAGGAGGAAGCCGGCCCAATGCTGCGCAGGACCGCACAGCCAACAGCATGAGCTCATTTCGCGTAACGGACCGATTCCGCTGTGAACCGGCCCTCCGCAGCATGGCGTGGGCCGGCATGCTGCTGCTCACGCTGATCGTATCGCAGGTTCGTGCGGCGCCGGCCGAGATCTTCGTCGTCGACGGCGGCAGCAACATCCATGCGCGGATTCTGGATGCCGCGCGCAGCGAGCTCGAGGCAAACGGCAGCGACGTGGTGCTGCGCCGGGTGCCCGGTGCGACGCTCTCCGAGACGTTGACCGAGTCGGAGCGGCCCGCACTGGTCGTGACACTCGGAACACGGGCAGCGCAAGCACTCGATGGGCCACTGCCGGTGCCGGTGCTGCACGCCGCCATCTCGCGAACGCTCTACGAGGAGCTGACCGCCTCCGACGAACCGCACTCGCATCCGCTGGGTCACTCGGCGCTGTTCCTAGACCAGCCGACAGTGCGCCAGATAGGCGCCCTGAAGGCCGCGCTGCCTCAGCTGCAGCGTATCGGCCTGCTCGCGAGCGTCGGTCGCGAGACGCTGATCGAACCCCTGGCCCGGGCAGCGAGCGATGCCGGTATCGAGGTCGTTGACGCCATCGTGCCCGAGGACGGGTTGCTGATCCCACGCGTCGAGCAGTTGCTGCGCTATGCCGATGCACTGCTGATCACCCCCGACCCAGCCCTCTACAACCGTTACACGCTGCAGAAGGTGCTGCTGGCCGCGTACCGCCAGCGCAAGCCGGTGATCGGGCTGTCGGGTGCCTATGTCAAGGCGGGTGCGCTGTTCGCGGTCCATTCCAATCCCGCGGCGATCGGCAAGGACCTTGGCATCCGGATCGCCCGTTTCGTGGCCAGTGACAGGCTCGACCCTCCGGGCTACCCGGAACACTACTCCATCGCCGTCAACCGCCACGTGGCCCGCTCGCTGGGCCTCAACCTGCCGTCCGAGAAGGCCTTGCTCGAGGTTCTGCGCGAACGGGAGACCAGGCCGTGATCGGGCCATCGCAGATCCGTCGTCAGATCCTCACGGTCGCGCTCGTACCGGCGCTGTTGATCGCGCTGGTCATGATGGCCTTCTACCTGCATACCCGCCTCGAGAGCCTCGACGAGAGCATGCATCAGCGGATCCACGCCACCGCGGAAGGTCTCGCCTCGACCAGCGAGTTCGCCCTCTTCTCGGGGGACGTCAGCTACCTGCGAAATCTTGGCGTGATCGAGTCGCTGGAGTCGAACTCTGACTTCCAGGTCGGGATGCTGCGCGACAACGATGGCCAGGTGCTGATCGAGTGGGGTGCGCAAGAGGCCTGGCAAATCCCGCTCGACCGGCTGCCGACCGTGGAAGGCCAACTGCCAGTCGATGATGACCTGCACCTGGTGTTTAACCACCCGGTCAGCGTGTCTCCAGCCGCCATCGACACGCCCCTCTCCCTGGAGAACGCACCCGCCAGGGCAACCGACGAACGCCGCCAGCTCGGCTGGATCACGCTGCAGTTCTCCCGCGAGGCACTGGTGGCCGAGCGTGACGCCATCATCTTCAAGAGCATGCTGATCACGCTCGGTGGTCTGCTGCTCGGCGGCCTGCTCGCCTTCCGCATGAGCACCACCCTCAGCGAACGCATCCACCACCTTGCCGAGACCGTCAGGCAGATCGGACGGGGTAGGCTCGATACGCGGGCAACCGTGCAAAGCCATGGCGAGTTGGGCGTCCTCGAGCAAGGCATCAATCACATGGCGTCGGCCCTGGCCCAGTCTCGTGAGCGCATGCAACAGGAGATCGACTCCGCAACCGGCCAGCTGCGCGAGACCCTGAGGACGGTCGCCGCACAGGAGTCACGCTACCGAGAGCTGGTACAGAACGCGAACAGCGCCGTCATCAAGCTGGATCTCGAGGGTCGCATCACCTTCTTCAACGAGTTCGCAGAGCACCTGTTCGGCTATACCGAGGCGGAGATTCTCGGCCAACCGGCGATCGGCACCCTGCTTGACCGGCGCTACGCGGATCGCTTCGCAAAGGTACTCGAAGAGCCACAAGCAACCCCGCTCGAATCGACGCGCCACGTCTCGCGCGAGGGTCGCGTGGCCTACGTGGACTGGTCGGCGCGCCTGCTACACGATGCCAACGATCAGCGCGTGGGCCTGATCGCCATCGGTAATGACGTCACCGAGAATCGGCGCATATCGCGTGCGATCGGGCTGCTCGCCCGGGCTGGAACACATGACAGTCCGGTGTATCGCGACATCGCCCGTGCGCTTCAAAACGGACTCGCCTGCGGTCGGGTGGGCATCGTCACGACGGATTACGAAACCGGTTCGGCGCACCTCCTGGCGCTGGTCGACGACAACGGCGTACCGGTGGAGGATGCATCTCCAGACCTTCCACCAAGGCTCTTCGAGGCATGTGCGGACGGCACCGGCCTTGCCATCGCCTTCGACCCCATACGCGAACATCCGGCGTTGGCCACCCTCTCCGAGTCCTTCACGAGCCTGTATGCCGAGCCGGTCGTCGATCGCGAACACCGGGTGATCGGCTGCCTGTTCGCGGCCGAGAACTCTGCCTGGCGGCCAAGCGACGCCGGTCGCAACCTTCTGCGCTTGATGGCGCGTCGCCTGGGACTGGAACTCCAACGGCAGAGCGACGAGAACCTGCTCAGGCAGACGCGCGACGAAGCACTCACCGCGACCGAAGCCAAGTCCCGCTTCCTGGCCAACGTCAGCCACGAGATCCGTACACCGATGAACGGCATCATCGGCTTCAGCAAGCTGCTGATGCGCGAACCGCTGAACTCGCGCCAACATGACCAGGTCGGCATGATCCAGCACTCGGCCCAATCGCTGCTCGCGATCATCAACGACATCCTCGACCTCGCCAAGATCGAGGCAGGTCGGCTGGAGGTCGCGCACACCGAATTCGACCTCGTCGACACGATCGAAGAGCTCATCGCGACTTTCGCGGTGCAGGCGCACCAGAAAGGCCTCGAACTCTGCCATCGCCTGGATGGCACCATCCCGTTGCAGGTCGTGGGCGACGCCCAGCGCCTGATCCAGATCCTGACCAACCTGCTCGGCAACGCCATCAAGTTCACCGAGCGCGGCGTCGTCAGCCTCGATGTCGGTCACGGCGAGGCACTCGCCGGTCCGAGCCTGCGGTTCGAGATCACCGACACCGGCATCGGGATCAACGAAAAGGAACTCGGCCAGCTCTTCGATCAGTTCAGCCAGCTCGACTCCACTTCGGCACGCCGGCACGAGGGCACCGGGCTCGGCCTGGCGATCTCACGCCAGCTCTGCGAACTGCTCGACGGACGCATCGACGTCACCAGCCATCCAGGTCAGGGCTCCCGTTTCTCGGTCGAGCTGCCGCTGAAGGCCGCTGCGGAAGGTAACGTAACCGAGCGATTCAATGGCCTGCTTGGAGACAGGCAGGTGGCCTACTTCGAACCCGAGCCAAGAGTCGCCGAGATGGGCGCGGCGCTGCTCGGGCTTGCCGGTGCCAGGGTCACGCACCTCGCATCGGTGGACGCCCTGGGCACCATTCGCGAAGAAACGGCTGACCTGGTGATCGTTTCCCAATCCGTCAGTGAGGATCCGGAACGGCTCTGCGGCACCCACCTGCCGCTGCTGCGTGAGCACTTTCCTGGACCGGTCCTGGTGTTGACCTGCGATAGCATCAATCCCGTCGATACCAATCGCTGCATGGGCTGCAGCGAGTGGTGCAAGCCGAAACCACTGCTGCTCAGGACCCTCGAACAGGAACTGTCACACCGCAGCATCGAGCAGGCCGACGGTCGCCATCAGGACGG